>CAYSLN010000317.1:0-2513 GCA_964431825.1 uncultured Pirellulales bacterium
GGGAGACTCGACTGGTTCCTTTTGGCAAAGAGATTACCTCGGCGATATATGCCCTTGGTTTTGCCAGCAGGGCTGCACTTAGTTTCGGCGGTGTCCAGGCCGGCGATTTCAAACGCAATCTGATGTATAACAAAAACCGTGTCTTTGCATTCGTCGTCGCTTTGGGCAAAGTCACCGACGAATGGTACGCCACGGCGGCCGGTGCGATTAACTACGGATTCCCTGTGATAGCCGATTCGGACATCCCGCAGATTCTTCCCACGGGTGTGTGCACTTATGAGCACGTCGTATCGAACATCCCCCAGGAGCAGATAATCGAGAAAGCGATTGAGGTACGTGGCCTGAAAATAAAAATCTCTGAAATACCCATACCCGTGGCCTGCAGTCCCGCCTTTGAAGGTGAGCGCATTCGCAAGGAAGATATGCACTGCGAGTTCGGCGGCCAGCGAACACCAACCTTTGAGTGGCTCAGAATGCGGGATATCAGCGAAGTCGAAGACGGCAAGATAGAAGTAAATGGACCGGATGTCGACTCAATAAAAGAAGGTGGCAAGCTGCCACTCGGTATCGTAATCGAGGTGGCGGGTAGAAAAATGCAGCAAGATTTCGAGCCTGTATTGGAGCGGCAGATTCATACCTTTATGAACGAAGCCCAGGGGCTTTGGCATATGGGCCAGCGAGATATGAACTGGATGAGAATTAGCAAAAACGCTGCAAAAGCCAGCTTTAAACTTGAACATATCGGCAAGCTCCTCCACGCTATGTACCATGAACAGTATTCCAGTATCATTGACAAAGTACAGGTCAAAATCTTCAGCGATGAGGCCAAGGTTATAGAGCTCCGCGATATGGCCCAAAAAGTATATGCCGAACGTGACAAGCGCCTCGCCGGTATGCAGGATGAAGATGTAGACACATTCTACTCCTGCACATTGTGTCAAAGCTTCGCCCCGAACCACGTTTGTGTAGTCTCACCTGAAAGACCCGGCCTGTGCGGTGCTTATAGCTGGCTCGACTGCCGGGCGGCATATGAAATAACACCAACCGGACCTAACCAGCCCATTACAAAAGGCAATTGCATCGAGCCGACTATCGGCCAGTGGGACAAGGTGAACGCTTTTGTTCTTAAAACCAGTGGTGGTAACGTCGAGCGAATGAGCCAGTATAGCATGATAACCGACCCGATGACATCATGCGGCTGCTTCGAGTGTATAGCTGCCATCCTTCCGTCAACCGGTGGAATAATGATTGTCAACCGTGAATTCCCCGAGATGACACCATGCGGGATGAAGTTTTCCACGCTCGCCGGAACAGTCGGCGGCGGACAGCAAACACCGGGATTCATCGGTCATTCAAAACATTTCATAGGCTCGAAAAAATTTATTGCCGCCGAGGGCGGAATCAGACGAATTGTATGGATGCCTACGATGTTGAAAGAAGAAATCAAGAATGCTCTAATCGAAAGAGCAAAGGAATTTGAACTTGGTGGAGAAGATTTCCTGGCCAAGATTGCCGATGAGACCACAGCCACAACCGAAGAAGAGGTTTTGGACTTCATTACCAAAGCCGGCCATCCTGTAACAGCTTTGGAACCAATGTTCTAAGGGAGATATTATGGCACTAACAGGATTAGAAATTTTTAAGCTCCTACCAAAAACTAACTGCAAAAAGTGTGGCATGCCAACCTGCCTCGCTTTTGCCATGGCACTTGCCCAAAAACGCGCCAAACTTGATGATTGCCCCGATGTCTCGGAAGAAGCCAAAGAAAAACTCGCCGCTGCTGCTGCCCCGCCAATGCGCAAAATAATCTTTGGCAAAGGCGACTCCGAGGTACAAATCGGGCAGGAGACGGTACTGTTCCGACATGAAGAAAAATTTCATAGTCCCACAGTTATAGCCGTCACTGTCTCGGATAAGCTCCTTGGCGAAGACCTTAAAAAACGCATCGACTCTGTAAATCGGCTTTCATTTGAGCGAGTAGGAACCAAAATCGCAGTTAAGGCAATAGCAGTTGTTAATGAAAGCGGTTCATCCAAAACCTTCGCTGAAGCTTGTGCTGTGGTAAACAACTGCAGCGACCTTGCCCTCATTCTGGTAACAGAATCATCTGATGCGATGGCCGCCGCCCTCGGACAAACCAAAGAAGCTGTGCCCCTGCTGGCCTCCGCGAAACCCGATACAGCCGAAGCTATGGCGAAAATAGCCAGGGAAAATGGTTGCCCACTCATCGCAAAAGCCGAATCAATCGAGGCCCTTTCCGAACTTAGCGAAAAGATTAAAGCTCAAGGTGTCGAGGATATTGTCTTAAGCCTCGACGGATTGAGCCTGCGAGACCAGTTATATAACCTCTCACGAATGCGGGTTCTGTCACTCAAAAAGGTCTTCAGACCCTTAGGTTATCCTACTATATCTTTTGTCGCCGACGGCGATGCAAACCAACAGGCTGCTATGGCTATAAGTCTTATTTGCAAATATTCCGGAATCGTGGTAGTCGACACTGTTGAGCCGCATGC
>CAYSLN010000318.1:0-2509 GCA_964431825.1 uncultured Pirellulales bacterium
TGCTACAAGCGGGACAAGCAGAGGGCGGCAATACCAAGGACTTTTCGCGGGGCAGACGATAGATAACAACGTTTAGAAAACTACCTACGCAACAACCAAACACAAAGATAAAGACAAACCAAATCCAATCCGGAACTGCCACAATGCCTCCTCTGCAGAAGCAGCACAACAATCACAATAACACGTCTTTTTATCCTTTTGTATCTTTATAACCTTTTTTGCGAACCAAAGCAGCTACCTTTGCGGGCAAGCCAAACAGGCGAATGAAGCCGCTTGCATCGGTTGGGTCATATTCGGCACCCATCTTAAAGCTTGCGAGGTCGGTTCGATAAAGACTATACGGACTTTTTATTCCCGCCAGTGTGCAACGACCTTTAAACAGTTTCATTTTAACTTCGCCGGTGACATTTCGCTGAGTGACATTAAAAAATGCGTCAAGGGCCTCACGCAGCTGGAAAAACCACAAGCCATAATAAACAAGCTCAGAGTATTTTAGAGAGAGCTGGCGTTTATAGTGCATTGTTTCCCGATCAAGTGTCAAGCTCTCCAGGGCACCATGAGCCGTAACCAAAACAGTACCACCCGGTGTTTCGTAAACACCACGAGATTTAATACCAACCAGGCGATTTTCAACCAGGTCAACCTGGCCGACCCCATGCTTGCCGCCAAGCTGATTTAAAATCTCAACCATCTTAACGCCACTTGTAAGTTTTCCATTAAGCTTGACGGGGACTCCTTCATGAAAGCTTATGGTTACGTAATCCGGCTTGTCGGGGGTCTTTGAGACCGGGCGGGAGATAACAAACAAATCATCCTTGGGTTCATTGGCGGGGTCTTCAAGATCCGCGCCCTCATGACTTATATGCCAGAGGTTGCGGTCACGCGAGTAGATTTTCTTCTTTGTCTGCTCGACAGGTATCTTGTGTTTTTTCGCATAATCAACGGCAGCCTCGCGGGAAGTCAGTTCAAAGTTAGGGTCTTTCCAGGGAGCGACGATTTTTAGTGACGGGTCCAGCGCCATATAACTTACTTCGAAGCGGACCTGGTCGTTGCCTTTGCCGGTTGCACCGTGAGCGACGGCTGTTGCACCTTCGGTGTGAGCGACTTCAACCTGATGCTTTGCGATTAACGGCCGGGCGATACTCGTGCCGAGCAGATAGCCCTGCTCATAAACCGCACCTGATTTGAGCAGCGGCCAGAGATAATCCTCGACAAACTCTCTACGCAGGTCTTTGACTACGCACTTAACGGCCCCGCTGGCCATCGCTTTACGCTTAATGCTGGCCAGCTCATCGCCCTGGCCCAGCTCAGCAGCGAATGCTATTACATCGTAGCCGTAGGTCTCCTTGAGCCACGGCAGGATCACGCTGGTATCCAGGCCGCCGCTATATGCCAATACAACTTTTTCTTTCTTTGCCATCTTTATACCCCGGAAAAGACTTCACCAAAAAGTCAGATTATACAAGAGACTTGCCGCCAAGACAATTGCAAATAGTTTTTCGCATAAGTTCGGGGTTGGCTGTCTGGCTGGTGAAGAGCTTGAACTGGGCGAGTGCCTGGTTGACGAACATTGAGATGCCATCTATTGTTTTAAATCGTTTTTGTCTTACCTGTTTTAACAGCAGGGTTTTTGCAGGGTTGTAAACTGTATCGAAAACTACCATGCCTTTTTTAAGATATTCCTTCGGAACGGGTGTAGTATCAACATTCGGGTGCATTCCTATACTAGTGCAATTTATGAGCAATTTGGCATCCAGATTTGCCAAGCCATCAAGGCCAGCAAACTCACAGCCAAACTCAGCTGCAAGTTTTTCAGCCTTTTCGACTGTGCGGTTGTAAATTTTAATTTTGGCGCCTGCATCACTCAAACCTGCTACAATTGCTCTTGCGACGCCGCCCGCACCAATAACAGCGACGGGTAGCTCATTCAAGTCGCTTGCGGTAATATCCATGCCGGAAGTAATTGCATCCAGCGCACCGGCGTAATCGGTATTGTAGGCACTAATTCGTCGCTCGCCGTTCGTGGCTCGTGGCTCGATAACAAGAGTGTTGACTGCGCCGATTTTTTCAGCTAACGGTTCAACAAGGCCCTGATTCGCCCGGACGTAATTGAGGGCATTTTGCTTATGTGGGATTGTGACGCTAAAGCCGTTGAAGTTCAGCCATTTTCTCCTAAGGACATTATCCAAGAATGCGTCAAATCCCTGCCGGCCAGCTTCGACTAACAGCGGCAGATACAATTTGTTCATATTCATTTCGGCAAAGCAGGCATTATGAATGGCGGGGCTCAGTGAATGGCCGACAGGGTCGGCAATAACACCGAAGAGCTCCGTTTCAGAATCTATCGAATCGAAGCGGTACAAATTTTTCAACTGCTTGATTGTTAATTGGCCCGGGGCAGTTGCGGTTTTCTCGTTTATGCTGGCGAAGGTTAACAGGCTGCCCAGCTTCCTGGCAATGATACGGCTGATAAGGCCGGCCCGGCCCATACAAAAGACAATCCGCTCGT
>CAYSLN010000319.1:0-2506 GCA_964431825.1 uncultured Pirellulales bacterium
GTCACTTAAGACAGTAATCCGGGGATCATCGATTGAATGGGCAATTTGCAAGCTCTCGTCGGTTGAGCCGTCATCGACAAGCAAGAGTTCCCAATCCTGTACCGTCTGAGAAAAGATTGACCGAATAGAATCTAACAGGCTCGACTGCGCATTGAAAAAAGGAATCCCTACAGTTACCAGCGGCTTTTTCACTTCCTATACCCTATAGCTAGCTTCCATGCTCTTCGTCAGAAAAATCATATTGCTAATCCGTATCTTCAGGCAACTGTCCGGAATAATATGGTTCGCCCAGTTCGCCATCGTCATAATACCTGCGTTTTCGCAAAGAAAAACCGTAGATGATTAAAACCGGAATTACCAAAGCTATATAAAAACGCAACGCAGCACTGGAGGCAAACATAAGATTGTAAAGTACCGGTGCCCATAGGACACAATATATCGATGACCTGCGGTAAATAAGATGGTCAAGACCTCTGAAAAGGAGTCCAAGAGGGAAAAACAGCAGCAGCCCCATGTATCCAAAGTTCAGCATGAACTCTTCAAAATAACCCAAACCAAATCCCCATGGCAAGCGGTTGGAGATCGACCGGTTAAAGACATGGCACGTAAAATAAGTAGGCGTTGTCCAACCTTTGCCGGTATAAATGTATCGTGGTATATATGCTGTTGCAAGCCAGATGAATGAGTTGCCCCGGTGCGGCAAAATATCATTGGAGGTCAAGCGGGAGTGATCAATAGTATAATCCAACGTATAATCGCGTGCAAGGTCGCCTCGCACAAAACCTGTGTACGTAACAACATAACCCTTCCCAAAAGGCAAATACACAAAAAAGAAAGTGACGAGAATAACAGCACTTATGTACAGAACCTTCTTGCTTCGCTTTTCTATGAGATGAAAGAAACCCAGCATGAGAAGTGATGCTATTAGCACACTTCTTTTGCCATGAATATATATATTCATAAACATTATAAGCGTAGCCAGAACCACCGGTATGGTCCACGCACGTTTGGTCATAAAATAATAGTAGGATCGCATCACAAAATACCCACCCATCGAGAACAGAACACTGAACGTTACCAGGCCATACGTAAAAATCTCCAAATCGGTGTAGATATCACGTGTTATTTTCTGACCATAGATTATGTAAGCTGATTTATTGGGCACAAACACGATGATAATAAGTAACGGCAGAAAAAGAAGAAACCAACTAATCCACACGAAAAATTTTAGCCGTGACCATTCAACATCTGCAACATCCCACTTGAAGCTCTTGGCTTTGCTCGCTGGGCCACGTATAGAAGTGAGCCACAACATAATTATGCCAGCAAGTACGATAAAATTATATTGGATCTGTACGCCTGTTTCCCTCATCGATTCAGGAAGCCTTCCCAGCTCAAACTCTGGCAAAGTGTATTTATACACCAGCGGCAAACCATAAATGATGAAAATACCAATATAAACAAGACTAAAAGTGCTTGGCTTGCCCGTCGTAAAAATCCGCCAAAGTTGTCGAACTGCAATTATCAACAAAACAAGGAACGTAATCGTGTCAAAAAAAGCAATCATCTTCTAATCTCCAGTTATCTTGCCGTGCTCATAAAGAGCGAGCATTTTCCGTATGTACATATCTAATCGGAATCTTTCGGGGACTTGACCAGCATTAATTTTGTAGCTATCGAGGTCCAAAAGTACCACTAAAGCCTTTTCCGCAAATGCTTTAGCATCTCCTGCTGGCATGAGATATATACGGTCTGTCTCTGAGGTAATTTCTCGTAAAGGTCCTATATCACTAGCAATTACCGGCAGGCCCGCTGCAAGGGCTTCGAGTACCGCTCCCGGAAGTCCCTCCCACCTGGATGGAAACACAAAACAATCACTTGACAACAACAGCCGTGCAACATCTCTCATTCGCCCGGCAAAGTGAACATGTTCCTGCAGGTTTTTAACATCAACTAACTCGCGAACCTCTGGCAACAATGGGCCATCACCTACTAAAAGTAATTGTGCATCTTTTAGCCGTTCCACAATAATTGACATGCTGTGTACCAATGTCTCGTGGTCTTTTGCCGGGCGAAAATTACCAACATGAATGATTACCTTCGCAGAAGAACCTATTCCAAACTCTGCTAACGTCTTAGAACGATCCACAGGAATCATAAAGGGTTTTGTGTCTATACCATTATATAAAACTTCTGTTCGCGGGTCTTCCTTCCACCCGGGCCCCATACGAGCCTGCATAGCAGCCTGCGAAACAGAAACAATCTTTGTGGCGTACCGCCTAATCCATGCTGTCATCAATCTTCTATAACATCTTCGATACAAACTGTTCCTGTGAGCATCTCTCATGGTTCGCAAATGCATAATACGCTTTGGCACACCTTCCTGAGCAGCTATCCGTAACGGCAAACCCGAAAACTGATGGCTGTGGCAATGAATAGCATCATAACGACCTTCCCTAATCAGCTTATGGAAACTCCTCGAGAAATTAAAAACATTCCTTGTCAA
>CAYSLN010000320.1:0-2499 GCA_964431825.1 uncultured Pirellulales bacterium
TGGCTACTGCTTCAGCACTGGGCTGAGACGAATCCATGGTTAAGACGTTTCCATCGGTTAGAGCCAAATCGGCAAACATCGCAGGTCACCGTTAACAATCGGCACATAAAAGAAAGTTGATGTTGCAGATTTGTTTTGCCGTCCCTACTTTTTACGCATGACTTCAGGAATGTAGGCGCAAGCTGGGTCAGATCCGAAATAGGAGCCAGTTAGTGAGTGGGCTCGGGTTCTGCAGCCGCCGCATATGTGCCGGTATTCGCAGACGCCGCATTTGCCCTCCAGGTTGTCGGGGTTTTGCAGTTTCTTGTAGAATTCCGACTTTTGCATGACATCCCACAGTTCTGTGAGGGGCTTCTCCTTGATGTTTCCGATTGTTAGGTCTTCTCTCTCGGAGTAGAAGCAGGGGATTACGTCTCCGTTCTCTAGGACGCTCAGGTATCCACCAAACAGAAAGTAAATGCATGTGGCGGTTTTCGTTTTGTCGAACCACTCGCAGAAGCCTTCCGGGTCCCGTTGTTTGTAGATTCGGAGGTAGTGGGGGCAATGTATGTTGAAGTCGAAGTCCACCTTGTATTCTTTGTGGGCTAAATCGTACAGGTGATTCAGGAACACTTCATACTGTTCAGGCGTCGGCTCCAAATCCAAATGTCTTTTGGCTCTTCCAGTTGGAACAAGATGATTGAACCAAACAAACCTAGCGCCGTATTCTTCTGCCAGACCAACCACATGATCGGCTTCGTTAAGGTTGCGGTTTGTGATTGCCATTGATAAGCCGTTCAAGATACCCGCCTTTGACAACTTTTGAATTGCTGACAAGGCTGCTTTGTATGAACCCTTCCCCCTTAACGAGTCGTTCGCTTTTTCTGAACCATCAATGCTGATGGACGTATAGACGTTATATTTAGCTAGGTTGTCAAGGATTTCTCCATCCACGTAGTAGCCGTTGGTCAGCAATAATACCTCAAGCCCCAAGTCTTTCGCATGGGCGATAAGCGTGAAGAGGTCTTTCCGTACGAGAGGTTCTCCGCCCTTTATTCCGAACCATTGAGAGCCGAATTCGTAGATTTGGTCAACGAGACGCAATCCCCATTCTGTATCTAATTCGTCGGGAGACGGCTTCATGTTTGCGTCTACATTACAATATACGCAGTTATAGTTACAGGCGCCAGTAGCTCTCCAAGAAGTGATCATCAAGGGACCCTTCTTCACTTTCTTCGGGGGACCAGGACATGCCATTTTGGATCAAATCCATCCAGATAGATAAAATGTTAGTATAATTGCGATTTAAAAACGATTCCGTTTTGCGGGGAAATAAACTGGGTGATGTTCGCTTGCAACAACATCTCGATGAATTACCATTCTCAGCTAAATACAAAACACATAATAGTTGGCTTCATCCGTCTTTTCATTGACCAATAATTTGGGAGAACCACAGTGAAGGCGCATATAACCCTTGTTAACCCGCCCCAAACAAGTGGGGCTCCCGAGTCCGGCTTTATCCCGCTTGGCATCGGCTATTTGGCTGCGGTTTTAGAAGATGATGGATACGCCGTTGATGTTATTGACCTCCAAGTTCAGCAACACACAAAAAGTGAGCTGGAAAGCGAATTCACTCGGCTTCAACCCGACATAATTGGGATAACGTCAACCACGCTCACATACAAATCTGCAACCGAAATAGTGAAGACAGCAAAGGAAAGCTGCCCGGATAGCTTGACTATCCTAGGAGGACCACATGTTACAGTTCTAGACGAACAAACCCTCAGCGAGCAGCCTGAAGTGGACATTGTTGTTAGGGGAGAGGGTGAACAAACCCTTTTAGAACTCGCAGACTTGGCATCAAAAGCCAACCTGAAAGACCTTAAAGAGGTTGCCGGCATAACGTTTAGGAAGAACGGGCAAATCGTCCAAACGCCTGACAGACCGTTCATTCAGAACATAGATGAACTGCCTTACCCAGCTTTCAAACATTTCGATGTAAGCAAGTACCGGATTTTCGGGAAAACATACCTTCCAGTCATAACTAGTAGGGGATGCCCATTCCAATGCACCTTCTGTCTAGCATCCCGAATGTGCGGAAGACGTTTTAGGGCAAGAAGCCCAAAAAATGTTGTGGATGAGCTGGAGTTTCTTAGGGACACGTATGGGGCTGACGCCTTTTCATTTTACGATGACACTTTTACTTTTGACAGAAAGAGGGCACGTGATATCTGCAAAGAAATGAAAAACAGAAAGGTTGACCTTCAATGGGATTGTCGAACTAGGGTTGACCGGATCAGCAAAGAGGATTTGGCTGTACTGAGGGATGCAAACTGTCAGCTTATCCACTTTGGAGTTGAGTCAGGCAGCCAGAAAATGTTGGATGCGATGAAGAAGGGAACAACGGTTGAACAGAATGCAAGGGCGATTAAGTGGGCGAAAGAAGTTGGCATATCCGTTGCCATATCCGTGGTTGTTGGGTATCCAGGCGAAACAACAGATATGCTGCAGCAAACCTTA
>CAYSLN010000321.1:0-2498 GCA_964431825.1 uncultured Pirellulales bacterium
GATTCTCTGAGCTTGTGTTAAGGAGGATGTTCGGTGTAGCACTGCTTATGATTGCAATAAAAATGATTCTGACAAAATAACATCTACAGAGGCCATAGAGAATTTTAAGATCAGCTGTGAGCTTTGCCTATTGTTGCCAGTATTTTTTCTTTAAGTTGATTTCGTAAATCTTCAGCATCCTTCCAGATTATGTGCGGATATTGACGGGTATCAAAACAACAGTCATCAACCTCCGACTCCTTACATGTCCATATTATCGGCAATCCCATTCCCATTGCATAGCCAGCCTCAAGATAAACCGCTTGGCGCTGGCCTGTTACATCAGCAATTAGAAATCTACTCTTTTTAATCTCGGCTATTATCTTATCGCATACCTTTTCGTTAATAAAGTGCGTTTTATCAACACGAAACATACTAAAACCGGTATCTTCTTCGATAGGACTAATACCATTTTTGAATATCTCATCCATAGTTTCATCAAACCACATCGCGACAAAAGCCTGTTTTGATTCAAGATTAGGCCTTGTCATACTATCAATTTTCTGCCATCCTTCTGCCGTCAGAAGTAAATTATATCCATCACCACTAACTGAATGCTTTTTAATATTCCCAGTTTCTTCAAGGCAGTTGATATAAAATTGTAGTTCTTTTCCATTTTTACAAAAACAAATGGGGTAATCTCGTCGTGGTATAATTCTTACCAAATCACCCGGATGACTTGATTTACGAGAGATATATTGCAAGAGAAGTGCTGTCTTATCGGGTACGGTTTTAGGTTCTTGACTTAAAATCTTTGTTTCAAACTCCGAATCATCTTGAATCATTCTTTCTGTTATTATGAATGATTCATCATTCATTTCGTAATAATTACGTGTTACACCAGAGATTACGTGAAGACTTCCTTTGCGATTTTGGAGATAGGATTCTGCGCGTCGTGTAATGGCATAACTACCACAAGCAGGACATTCCGTCCAGTATACTGGCTGCTTGCCAGTATTATTTATATTGCCTATCTGCGAATTAACCGTACATTCAGTTTGGCATAGTAGGCATGGTTTTATCTCTTCCATTATAAATTCTCCCTCTTAAACTTTGATAGTTGTTTTAAGGTCGTTTTGACGTTATTCAATAAAACGTAGATACGTACCTATCTATATACCCGGTGCCCTCTGTGGCTTTACTGTAAAGCATTTTTGATTTTTGCCCAAGTGTCACGTAGCGATACCGTTCGATTAAACACGAGCTTGCCATCGGAACTATCAGGGTCAACGCAGAAATAGCCAAGTCTCTCAAACTGATATCTACTGCCCGCCGCATCAGCAAGGGAAGGTTCCACCCGGCAGGATGATAATACTTCCAGAGAATTCGAATTAAGATTGGATTTGAAATCCTCTCCTTCGGGCACATCATCCGGGTTTTCCTTCGTGAATAAATGGTCGTAGAGTCGCACTTCTGCTTCGATTGCGTGCGGTGCGGAAACCCAGTGCAGTGTCGCCTTGACCTTGCGTCCGTCCGGCGCATCGCCACCTCGCGTCTCCGGGTCGTACGTACAGTGCAACTCGGCTATCTCACCATCGGCATCCTTAACAACATCTGTGCAGCGAACGAAATATGCATATCGCAGCCGGACCTCTCTGCCGGGCGCGAGCCGATAGAACTTCTTCGGCGGCTCCTCCATAAAATCTTCCCGCTCGATATAAAGCTCCCGCGAGAAGGGAACCTCTCGCACACCCGCAGCCGGGTCTTCAGGATTATTTACAGCCTCCATCTGTTCCACCTGACCCTCAGGATAGTTATCTATCACAAGCTTCAAAGGCCGAAGCACCGCCATCACACGAGGCGAACTCTTGTTTAGGTCCTCGCGAAGGCAATGCTCCAACAAAGCAAAATCCACCGTGCTGTTAAACTTGTTCACACCGATGACCTTGCAAAAATTGCGTATTGCCCGTGGCGAATATCCCCTCCTTCGCAAGCCGCCAATCGTAGGCATCCGCGGGTCGTCCCAGCCCTGAACGTCCCCATCCTGCACAAGTTTGAGCAGTTTGCGTTTGCTCATCACCGTATAAGTCAGGTTCAATCGTGCAAATTCTATCTGCTGGGGATGATAGGCCCCCAGCTTATCAAGAAACCAGTCGTACAGCGGCCGATGGTTCTCGAACTCCAGCGTACATATCGAATGCGTAATCTCTTCGACGGAATCCTCCAGCCCATGTGCCCAGTCGTACATCGCATAGATACACCATTTATCGCCCGTGCGGTGATGTGACGCATGAACGATTCGGTACATCACCGGGTCGCGCATGTTGAGATTCGGATGGGCCATGTCTATCTTGGCCCGCAGCGTCCGCGAACCATCGGGAAATTCACCCTTCCGCATTCGCTCGAACAAATCGAGGTTCTCTTCAATGCTGCGATTCCGATAGGGGCTATCCTTACCCGGCTCTGTCAACGTCCCGCGATATTCACGTGTCTGCTCTGCCGTCAAATCGCAAACGTAC
>CAYSLN010000322.1:0-2489 GCA_964431825.1 uncultured Pirellulales bacterium
AGCTCGAGTTATGTAACGTGGGCGATGGGATTGAAAGATAGATGCTCATTCGTGAAAAAATAAGTTCATTTCCTGGTCGGGTTGCCGGACTGTTATTGTCGATATTCGGTAAATCTCAGCTCAAGCCGACCGTTGAGGATTTCAAACGTGTCGAATTTAAAAGCAGTACTCAACGTTTGGGAATCAGATTCGGTGAGAGGGTTCGCGATGTCTTTCGGTTTAAATGGTTAAGGAGCTAAAAACCGAAAGCCGAAGTGTAGAACTTAAAATTAAATAGGTTTTGAATTTTTAGATTGTAGTTTTGCATTCTTCGTTCTTTAGTACCGGAGCTTTTGTGACCCAGTCCCATATAAATTTAGGAACCGGAAATGTGTTAGTACTTAACGAGAATGCCCCGGTTCTTGATAACAGCGATACCTGTTATGTATCCCGCAAAATATGGAATGGAAAGGCTCTATTTGTGAAGTGATATAACCACAAGAGTTTTGTTCGTTCGCTTCGTCATACTGTAAAGAGGTCGAGTGTAAATTGTACAAGGGGAGATGACATCAAATGAAACTTGAGGCTTTCAAACTCCAAGAGAGTTCGGGCATTTACGTGCCCCCTGACAGTACGCAGGAGACGATGTCGTCTTTTGCATATAGGGACGGTGCTGAAGAATACATGCTAAAGACGGTCATGGAAGCTGGTAACCTGACATTCGACTCAGAAGAGTTGGAGGTCAGAATTAAGGATTGGCCAACACGATATCACTTGGGGCAAGGAAGGTCAAATGTCCTGAGAGCTTTGGAAGTTGACAGAAAAGCGAAGGTTTTGGAACTTGGTGCCGGATGTGGTGCTTTGAGTAGATACCTGGGAGAAAGGTGTGAAGCTTTGGATTGTGTTGAAGGTGGTTACATACGTGCTCAAATATGTAGGAGAAGATGTGATGGCTTAAGAAATGTTAGAGTGTTTTGCTCCGATATTCTTGATATTAGCTTTGAACCTGTCTATGACCTGGTGATGCTGATAGGCGTGTTAGAATACGCACCGCAGTACTTCAAAGAGCCGCCGCAATCTGCTTGCATTAGACTGCTTGAAATAGCGAGTTCTGCGTTGAACAAAAACGGCATCCTTCTGATAGCTACAGAAAACAAAATAGGACTAAAGTATTGGACTGGTTGCCCAGAAGACCACACAGGAAAGTTATACGATGGCATCCATGGCTATCCAAAAAGGGGTGGTATTGTGACATTTTCAAAAAACGAACTGGGAAGTCTTCTTCGCAAAGTAGGTTTCGAGTCTGTTCATTTTTACAGTTGCTACCCGGATTACAAGTTCGCATCAACAATACTCAGTGAACTGGGAAGTGATGACGAATTGTACCTACATAATTGGATAGATGTTCCGTTCGAACCTAGAGGGATGGAGGGCGTATATAATTTGCACGAAGGCTTGGTTCTCAGAACCCTTTCCAAAGCAGGTCTGCTCAGAGAATTCACGAATTCATTCTTGGTAGCAGCATCCAAAGCTGGGACTTCTCCCCCTTTGAGGCCGGATTGGGCCGCCAAGAAAATATCTGGTTTTCCCAGGAGAAGAGCGTATCGCTGCATTACTACTCTCAAAGCGTCCGGTGAAAAACTCTCAGTAGAAAAACAGGGCTTTGACAGCGGATTGAAAAATGCTGTGTTTCACACGACACAAGACTATGGGCTTCTTCGACACTGCTTGACGGACTCGGTGTGGCAACAAGGTGACTTGATGTTGTTTGATGCCTACGAAGCCCTTCTAGGAAAGAATGTTGGAGATGATCTTATGGTCATTTTGCGGAAGTATTATGAGACACTGATGGCAAACTTCCAGACGGGCGAGAGGGATGTATGGGGGTACCCACTTTTGAGTGGCGATTGTTTCGACTTCATATTGAGGAATATCGTTAAGAGAGATGGCGAACTCTTTTTTATAGATAAGGAATGGTGTGTTAAGAACGATGTTCCAGCGGATTATATATTGTATAGATGTATCGTGATCGATGTCCTTAGGCCGAAGTGCCCTTATACCCGTGCGCTGAGGCGAAAGCCTGAGAAATTTATAGTACCTACTATTAGAACGTTTTTCCCGCAATACAATAAGAAGCGATTCAAACAAAACAAAGAACTGGAAACGATGCTGCTAAATACTGTGATAGTGTCCTGAATTGATGCTGGAGATTTAACTGTACACCCTCCTTTTGGAGTAAGATGAACGTCAGACTATCAATTATTATTGTTAACTGGAATGTAAAAGTAGACCTGGTCAGATGCCTGCAATCCATAGGAGAAAACCAGCCTTATGATGAGTTTGAAGTGATCGTAGTTGACAATGCAAGCGCAGATGGTGCGGTTGATGCCATCAAGCATGATTTTCCCAATGTTATTGTAATTGCCAATAGTGAAAATCTTGGCTTTGCAGCGGCAAATAACCAGGGCATCAAAGAATCACAGGGACAGTATGTGCTTTTTCTAAATCCC
>CAYSLN010000323.1:0-2487 GCA_964431825.1 uncultured Pirellulales bacterium
CAGAATCAATGCCAAAAATCATCATGACTTTCTGGAACGATAGGACTTGATGAGTGTCAACGGTGCCAATGCATAAGCCAACGGTTTATAGTAGTAAAGATTACAAGGATGCAGCTGTAAGCAGAACAAAGCAGTTTTTAATGCTTGGTAGTTTCGGCTGGCTGAGCGGAGGTCAAATACACTTTGCATGAAGTGCGGAACTACACCAGCCTCACGTTCTCTAAACTGAACTCTATCTGATGGGACAAGCTCGGATTTGTAAGGCAGGTGTTTGCTGGGGTCAAGACCTCGCCGTTGGCACGCACGTCTCGCAACCTCCAGGTTCATTCGGTTTCTCTGTTCTATGTTTTGTCTAGTTGTTGATTCAAAGTGGATACGATAAGAGTAAAGACACTCGCCGAGCACAACAATGGGATGACGCTCTCCGACGCGCAAAATATAATCTACGCCTTGTCCAACTTTTAAAGCAGGTTCATAAGATATGTCACGTACCATAGAGACCCGGAACATTCCATTTGGGTCGTGTGTTGGAGGGCGCATCTGTTCAATATCCCTGCGACATCGCTGGATAGTCTTCGCAGAGAATCTTGGCGCTATGCGTCGTCCATCAATAATTATGTCGTAACCTGTGAATACTGCTGCCAGTTCAGGGTTTTCGAGCATGCACTGTACCTGAAGCTCAATCCGCCGTGGATAGCTGAGATCGTCGGCATCCTGAATAGCATAGAAAGTGCTAGACAACTCCTTCAGGGCGCGGTTAAGAGCGACAGCTTTGCCAGCATTTTCCTGAGTGATGATATGCATTCGAGGGTCCTTTATGTCAACGATTGTATCCATGCAGTGGTCTGTACTTCCATCGTCGATCATGATTATTTCGAGATTGGAGTAGGTTTGAGACAGTATACTTTCCACGGAAGGACGCAGATACTTACCTGTGTTGTACACGGGTATCAAGACAGAAACTAGTGGTTCAGTCGTTTTACTCATTAAAAATCTTTTATGTGGTCCAGTTTATAACAACACAAAAGGTACTTAGGGTGTGATTGCTTTCCAAGTGTATATAACTGCATATTTACCTGTTACGATGAAGACTATTTATGTAGTCCTCAGCGGTAATGCTTCTTTGCCTGATATCATTTTCTCCTGCAATCCTGCTATAACTAACCTTTCCAAAATGGTGGATGTAACTATTCCTAGTCCAGATTACACGGAGTCCGTGAGCTAACACTCTTCGACACAATTCAGATTCATTGCCGTAATCCGGCAACTTAGGGTCAAACCCACCGAACTCTTCCCAAATTGTACGTCTGATGAAGAATGCAAAACCACCTACCATCGGCAAGTCAATCCAGAATTTAGGTAGCTGCTTTGAGACATACTTTTTTGCAAAAGCGTAAATCTGGCTATTTGTCCAATAGTTCCGACAGTAGTCTGCCCTGCGAATAGTCTGTTTTGTTGCCGCACGACTTGTTGCAGGACCTGTAACTGCGATTCGCTGATCCGAATCGAATGCCTCTTTTGCAGCTTTCCAACTCCATGGGGTTATAATGGTATCGGAGTTTAAAAAACACAGATAAGGCCTAGTAGCCACTTGGCTGCCATCTTTGCATGCCCGGCTGTGCCCAAGAGGCTTTTCGTGTCTAATCACTGTCCAGCCATTTCGTTGCTGATACTCCCGTATTAAGTCAATCGTTTCCTGAAGTTGCGAGCCATCGTCTACAAGGATGACCTCTACATTGCCGGCATATCTTTCAAGACTTTCAAAACAACGCTGAACAACTTCGGGCGCATCATGAATAGCAATGATAACAGAAATACTATTACTTGCTAAAAGTTCCTCCTCTGGCTGCATAAAAAACTCTGATTTGCTTAAATCTAAACTCAGAAAATCGGCACGTAGTCGTCGATACATTTCTTTAATTGGTTCTGGGATATATTTTCTTATAGTTAACAATTAGCTTTCCAAATCCTATCTACGAAAATGTGGACAATATTTACTTTTTCATATTGCCTATGGAGTATTTTGGCTTAGAATTACTATCTATCGAGGCAGTTGTGCTACAAATCGGGATTTAAGTTTGAGATATTAATGGATTTTTTGGCCGATTATTTCTTGCTACAATTAGGTATTGGAATGTAATAAAATCTTTCGGTAGCAAACAAGCGAAATATCCTGAGAATCTATTATATCGATGTGGCTTTTCAATAATCCTGTACTTTCGTACTACTTTGATTATCTTTAATCCTGCATCTTGAAACATTTGGTTGATGTTTTTGAGGGTGAAAAAACGCAAATGGTTTCGATCATGAATTCCACGCTCCCTATACGGCCAAATCCCTCGGAAAACTAAATTGAATATAGTTGAGTAATGCCGAATGTTAGGAATACTTGCTATCACGATACCATTATCAGCAAGTAGATTAACAATTCTTGCTAATATTTCCCATCCATCCTTCAAGTGCTCTAATATATCTGCAAGGATTATG
>CAYSLN010000324.1:0-2485 GCA_964431825.1 uncultured Pirellulales bacterium
ATTCAGATACTGGTTAAAGGCGGGGCTCCAAGAGAACAGGCTGCGATTGTGCCTCCCGAACTTGAGGAAGAATATCCCGACCCAAGGATGTTCGGCAAAATTCCGGCCTACGGCTTTTTTATCCGCCACGTGAATGGACTCGAGATAAGCAACGTCAAAGTCAGTTACCTGAAGGAAGACCTAAGGCCGGCATTCATACTCAATGACGTAAAAAATGTGGACTTTCACCGCGTCAAGGCTCAGCATGCTCCGGATGTACCGACTTTCGTGCTGAAGAATGTCGAGGAATTCAGCATCAACCAATGCGGGGCGGTTCCAGATATGCAACTTGAGCGAGTGAAGGAGAAAGAGTTCTAAAGGCACTGTATGAAATTTTCAGCTATCGAAGCAAAAGAGAAAAAATTCATCCTGATAGGTAAACCGTTTACCGCTCGAGACGTCAGATGGATCGGGGCTATGGTTGGAATGTTGTTTTTGGCGGAAGTCAGCTTACACAAACTTTGATTTGGTTCAAATTTAGCTAAGGGTGAGAATGAAACGCGAATGTAAAAGGAACCTGGCTATGAAAGTAGGAAAGAATATTTTTATTACTTTTACAATGCTCGGATTGGCCGTTGCAGTCTTGGCGCAAACTCCGCCCACGGAGCAAAACACAAGTACCGTTAATCTGAAACTCTCTGACTTTTACGTACACGACCCGTGGATTCTCGCTCATCAGGAAAGCAAGACTTATTACCTGTACACCAGCGCCCGGCGGTCAGATACCGGCGAGGACCGGTACGGCGTGATGACATACAAAAGCAAGGACCTCGAGAATTGGGAAGGCCCACAAATCGTGTTCCTCATTCCCGACGGAATATGGGCCAACCCGGCGCACGGCGCGTGGGCACCTGAAGTTCACGTTTACAACGGCAAGTACTACCTCTTCGTCACGCTCCACAACCGTGACGAGATTATCGAACAACCCAGCAAAGAATGGAACATCGGCGTTACTCACAACGGAGCTGCTTATCCACCCCACATGCGGGGAACCCAAATATTCGTGAGCGATTCTCCAACAGGTCCGTTCAAACCAATACCTGGCAGTCCAGACAGGCCACACACGCGGGAGGACTTTATGACGCTGGACGGTACACTTTACGTCGAGGACGACGTGCCGTGGATGGTGTACTGCCACGAGTGGATCCAGCTCATCGACGGCACGATGGAAGCGGTGCGCCTTAAGCCGGACCTTTCTGCGGCCGTCGGCGACCCGATACATCTGTTCAAGGCCTCCGATGCACCGTGGTTCAAAGCCCAGAAGAAAGTTGCAAAGCAGGCACGCGTTTACGTGACCGACGGCCCATTCTTGTACAAGACAAAGAAAGGGAAACTGCTGATGCTCTGGTCCAGCTACAGGAACGGGCTATATGTGCAAACCATTGCGCACTCAGTGTCCGGGAAGCTGCAAGGGCCATGGGGGCAGTACGACCCGATTGTAGGCGATGACAGTGGGCACGGGATGATCTTCAAGACCTTCGACAATCGACTGATGCTGGTTCTTCACCAGCCTTTCAGGGGGCCTATGGTCAGAGCGAAGTTGTTCGAACTGGAAGATACCGGTGATTCTATCAGGGTAAAGAACACGCAACCGTCCGGGCCCGTGCGACCAGGCAAGTTGGCAGCGAAGCCCCTATTTCGCGACCCCGTGTATGATGGTGCGGCTGACCCCTCGCTTTGTTGGAACCGCGATGAGGACAAATGGTTTATGTTCTATACAAACCGTCGTGCAAACGAACCCAATACGCCGGGCGTGTCCTGGGTTCACGGCACACGCATCGGCATTGCCGAGTCGTCGGACAGCGGTGCATCCTGGAAATACCGGGGCACGGCGGAAATCGACTATGGAGAGGACGATTACACTTATTGGGCGCCTGAGGTGCTTTATCACAACGGCGTTTATCATATGTATCTTTCAATCGTACCGGGAATTTTCAACGATTGGAACGCTTCCCGGCATATCATCCACCTGACGAGCAAAGACTCGTTGAAATGGAAATACGAGTCAACTTTGAAACTCTCGTCAGACAAGGTGATTGATGCCTGCGTCTTTCGGCTACCGGATGGAACGTGGCGCATGTGGTATAATAATGAGCGTGATCGCAAATCAATCTACTACGCGGATAGTGCCGACCTGTTCGCCTGGGAGGACCGCGGCAAGGCCATCGGCGACCGACCCGGTGAAGGTCCAAAGGTTTTCCGCTGGAAGGACCGCAACTGGATGGTTGTTGATGTTTGGAAAGGTCTCGGCGTTTATAAATCGGATGATTGTTTGAAGTGGACGCGGCTGGAAAACAATCTTCTTATGGAACCCGGGCAAAGCCCTACGGACAAGGCTAAGGGCCAACATGCGGACGTAGTCGTAACAGGTGACCGCGCTTTTTTATTTTACGCACCAAAGCGGAGAGGATGCCTCGCCCGATGATCCTTACTCCAGCCGGCGCAC
>CAYSLN010000325.1:0-2483 GCA_964431825.1 uncultured Pirellulales bacterium
ATTATTGATTAGTTACCGCTTACGATTTAACCATCAGGAATGATTTTATAACCCGAATCCCCCCCTATTGCAAATTCAAAAACCCGCAACGCAATAAACGACATCCCTCAGCCAATCTTCGAATAATAGACTGTATCTCACTGGGAAAAATAAGAGCTGTATCTGATACGGGATAAATCTTCGGCGGTTCTGGGTTTTCGAAAGACAAATAAGTGTTCGTGTATTATCAGTTCACACTTGTTTTATATTCGTTCAAATAAAAGTGGCTTTCCCCGATGTGGTCGACATCATTCAATTCATAGCAGATTAACTCATCAAAGGTAGTCTCCAAGAGGTTACTGTTTTCTTGAATTAGATTTCGAAATGCTTGTTGTGGGTCTTTGGCTTTTGCGAAACCAACTACCTGACAGTTTTCAATATCCGGTTCTATGGATGTACTCTCCGGCTGAAATGTGTACCCTTCGGTAGTTATGAAAATGTAAGATTTCACAGCCAACTCCTTATCCAACGGTAATAACCTCGTCTGACAAATTTCAGATATCCTAAGTCTCGCAGGATTTGTAACTGTTGTCTTATTTTAGCTCTGATATGGCGGTTTTCCGGATGCCTTTGCAACAGGATTTTCTCAAATGAATACGCGTCATCTAAGGTAAATTCCCGCTTTGACAGAGACCTTAAAACAGTCAGGACATCAAGCGTCCAGCCACGTTTTTTATACGAGAAATCGCCAAAGGGTTCTACATTATCAAAATTTCTCCTTACCGATTTCTTGGGAATAATATTTCCAGAGTGAATAATTTTTATTCGACCTTCCGGAGGGACCAAATCAAGAACGATATTACAACCTACCCATCCGGCACGTCGCGCTGTGGGCTTAAGCGGTTTTCGAGCTTCTATGGCCGAAGCTGAAAAACAAAAACCTGGTATAAGCAACAGATCATTAACAGTAGCACTTAAGTTATTATAACTGAGCAAAAGGAGATGAGGCAGGCGGTTTTCTACAATTGCTCGTATCATTCCTTCATACGCGGCATCCACGATTTTTCTCCCTATCAACTTAGATGTGGCTTTAAGCTGAAATTGAGAATCGCACCTTTTGCAGAAAAAATCTACTACCTCAGTGCCATCTTTCGTTTTGTTCAAATAATTGGAAACACACGCCGGGCAATACATATTTGCCGAAGCCCATGCTTCTGTAATCACACGGGCTTTCTGAGATAAGCTCTTATATCCTTTTGCGGCTTCGATTGGCAAATTCAGATTCATATCATTTTAATCCTTCTTGGATTCCTCAAATGCTTCAACAGCCTCATCGAAACTACCAAAAGCAAATTCCGCAAGTTCTTCTACTGTGGCATCAACAGCAGTCTTATCAAACTCTCTGTTAAGAAACTCTAAAAAGTCGGGATTATCTTCATAATATTGTTTCATTTCTTTCTCCGCTGTTACTCAATCGATCTTACCCCTAACTCCTCTAATCCGTCAAACTCAAAATCTACATTAATTCGTAATATGGAAATTTTTTTGCCTTCTGCTCTTTAAGTTTCTCTTCCTATTTACACCCTTGGCCTGCGCTTTCTTTTCAGTTTTTACCAAGCTCGAAAAAATCGAAGCAATTGGCGAAAGACGGAGCTTGCCCCCGAATGTCGTAGTCGGGGGTCAATTGCAAGTGCCTCGCCAGAACGCTTTGAAGAAAGCTTCTCTGGATAGGCTTAGTTCGAGAGAGTTAAAAAACTTGTTTAAACTACCATCGTTTTGAAATCCTTAACGTCTGCCTTGAGAGCTTTTGCGATTTTCTCAAGATTCTTCAGACCGATGTTCTTTTCGCCCCTTTCAATTTGGCCTATGTAAGCCCTGTGAAGGTCGGCTAATTCAGCGAGTTTTTCCTGGGATAGTCCTCGTTCCTCTCTGATGCTCCTGATGTTTAAGCCAACTTCCTTGTTAATATTCTTCATAATAAAAGTCCTTTTTAGAATTGTATTGAGTGCTGCTTATTGGTCGACTACCTATAGGTAGCATTTTATTTGCTGATTACCTGGTTGAAATGTGGGCCAGGAAAAGACAAGCGAACATCCCGTGGGAAAATCCCTAAGACGTTACTTGTGGGCCAAATGATAAGAAAACGCCGGCAGGGCCGGCGCTTTTGGTTTGTGAAGTAATGCTTAGGCTAGGGTCGTTTCGTTACCCTCGTAGCCCGTGACGAAAGAGTCAATGGAAAGGTCCCGGCTTTGCCGGACTCAAACAGCAAGTCACCAACTCGTTCTGAATTTGGTGATTTGAATTTGTTTCGGATTTAGGATTTAGTGCTTAGAATTTCCCGCAATATGCGGACTTCGTCCTCTCCGAGATACGAGATACCAGATACGAGACACGAATTCAGGGCAGTAGAAAATCGATACAAAATTTTCAAACTTTTGGGTACTTTTCCACAAAAAAGGCCGCGTTTATACAAAAAAAGCATGAACTTATACAAAAAAATACAA
>CAYSLN010000326.1:0-2480 GCA_964431825.1 uncultured Pirellulales bacterium
CATAGACAATACCGTTGTTTCCCACGATTCTTGCAGCTGGAATCGTATAATGTCCTACTCTACAACCGAAATCCAATACTATTTGGCCGGGTTTAACTCCAACTTTTCTTAAAAATGCTACCCCCTGTTGTTTCTCCCATTGTTCCATATCACGGTCCACACTTCAGACCAAGCAATCTAAAAGCAGATTTTTTAGTCTATCCAATTCCACCTTATGGGGCCTAATTTCTATTCCCATCCAGTCAGAGAATTCAAGGATTTTCTCAGGATGCTCTTGAGAGTATCTCTCCCAGAAACTTATGCCGTCTAATAAAACAGCACCGCCGGCATGTTGAGGGAAATTCTCGTTGGCTTTGCCTTTATCCCAGTCCTGAAACACATAGTTTTGATAGATTATCCATCCCGGCGTAAGCCACCAGACCTTCTGGTCATCGCTTATTCGCTCTCTTTCTTTCTCATCAGCTAATATATCCATGCAATGAGTCGCATTTACTCTGGAAATTGAAACTCCGACTGCCTGCTCGGAAATTACCGCATCTATTGTCCTGTAAGGATTATCGATGTCGACATAGCAAAACTTGCCACCATAAACTATTATGACTTTTTTGGAATACTTCTTAGCGATATCTATTTTTTGTATCAACTGGCTTTCAAGCTCTTTAAGAACCTCGTGTCGTCCAGGAGTCGTATAAATAATTTTCTTGGCATTTAAAAAACCCTGCTTTTTCAGATAATTCAACTCAGGGGCAAGCGTCCCGCAAGAAACTACAACATAATCTTTAAAAGATAGCTGATCTGTCATTTTCCCCTACCTGTGTTTTCTTTCTCCAAATATCGCTGTTCCAATTCTGACCATATTGGAACCCTCTTCTATTGCCACCCTGTATGAATTCGACATCCCCATGGAAAGATACTTCATATTCACATTTGGCAAATTAAGCCCCTTGATCCTTTCAAATATCTTTCTTGTGCTTTTGAAATATGGTCTGACATTCTCAGGGTCACCAAAGCGAGGTCCCATAGTCATCAAACCCTCAACTCTTAAATGCTCAAGTTTAGACATATTCTCGACTAATCTTTCCATGTATTCATCAAAAGTTTCATGCTCTGCTGGTTTTATGCCAGCCTTGGAATCCTCGCTGCCAATATTAATCTCTACGAAAACCAGTACTTTTCCTTTTCCCGCATTTTCTACCCTTCTATCAATAGCTGCTGCTTTCTCCAGAGAGTCAACAGTTTGAATTACATCGAAAATTCTTGGTGCCTTATTTATTTTGTTTGCTTGCAAATGGCCTATCATGTGCCATCTGGCTTTTGTCACTTTTTTCTGCAAAGCACTATACATCCGCCCGGCTTCCTGAACGTAATTTTCCCCGATATCAGTAGCTCCAGAATCTATTGCCTCTTCTATTTCTTCTAGTGTTCTTGTCTTACAAGATACAACTATGTTCACATCTGCTGGAACTTCTTCCCGGAGTCTTGCATAATTTTCTGCAACGCTCATATTCGTTCAATCAATTTAGAACTTTTAGGTGCTTGATTAAGATTCACACGGCCTTTTGTCGCATGGTGTATTACGGCCGCAGCAAGGTTTGTCTCGATCACAAGCTGGAGAATTATTGTCGGCGTAATCAGTCGCATAAAAACCTGAGCCTTTGAAGATTATGCCCCCTCCGCCACTGATTAAACGCTGAACCCTGCCATTGCACTTTGGACACTTTGCGATGGATTTGTCCTTCATACTTTGAAATTTTTCAAACGTATAACCACATGCCTCACACTTATACTCGTACGTCGGTATAGCCACTTCCTTTATTCTTTAAACTCTTTTGTACAACATCAATCCTGGTCTTTGGCTCAGGTTTGATATCTAATTTGTTTAATGCCTGTTCCAAATCTTCAAGCAGTATCTCGGTTTTCTCAATTCCAACCGAGAGACGAACTGTATTAGGCCGTACTCCGAAAACAGTTCGACGTTCCGGCGGCATGTAAAGCAACGTTGTAAGATATGGTATACAAATCAGTGATTCAGTTGCTCCTAAACTTACAGCATGATATATAACTTTAAGCTCGCTTACGAATTTTTTGGCATCTTCCTGGTTTCTGCCGACATCAAATGCCAAAACTCCACCGAATCCATTACGCATTTGTTTAGTAGCAATTGAGTACCCTGGATCCTTCTTCAAACCTGGGTAGTAAACCCGAGAAACTTTTGGATGGCTGGATAAAAACTTCGCTACAGCCATAGCATTTGCGGCCATTTTTCCCGCTCGGAGCTCGAAGGTTTTAAGCCCTCGTTCCAACAGCGATCCTGAATAAGCATCTAAAGTTGTCCCAATAGCTTGGCGGGTAAACCATAGACTATCGTAATGCTCCTTCGAGCTAGCTATGGCGCCCGCCATAAGGTCGTTATGTCCTCCCAATCCCTTTGTGGCACTATGTACTACAATATCAGCACCAAGCGAGAGTGGTTTTTGATG
>CAYSLN010000327.1:0-2477 GCA_964431825.1 uncultured Pirellulales bacterium
ACTACCGACCTCACGCTTATCAGGCGTGCGCTCTAACCAACTGAGCTACGAGCCCGAATTAGTTTTCGCATGATTCTAAATCGAGAACCAGCAATCGTGAACCAACCATTCGTAAAAGCTCGTCGGTTATAACTATAAACTTAAAAAAGAGCAATAAAAAAAACCGCTGCTCAAAACTGCCAGCGGTTCCAAATGCGGGCGTTAACGCTTGCCCGTCAGCAGTTTAAAGCGAAGAAATAAAGCAATCTGAATACTTTTTTCAAAACCCTAACCTGTTCCTTTCCAATTGGCTGCTACGTAAATCAGCCTACATCTAATACTTAACCATATTACAGTATCGACAGGTAGTCAAGATTTTTTAAATATTTTTTTGCCTAACTTCTAACTTCTCTCTTCTACTGCTGGTTTAGCGTTATTGTTCAAAAATCAGCCTTAAATTAAACACTTGGTTTTTTTCTGGACAGTTACAGCAGATTCAGTACAATTGGCCCGGAACTGTGAAAAAGGCCTTTTAAAGTGCCGGCTTACGGAGGGAGCAGAATGAAACAGACATTTCTCTCATATTTAATCATAAGTTTAGTTCTCGGCTCGAGTTCTGGCGCTGAGTTTCAGATAAATACACGGACGAGCCTCGACCAGGCGAACGCAGCCGTAGCAATGGACCCAACCGGTGGCTTTGTGGTCGTTTGGAGCAGCCGCTTCGGAACAGCGGGCAGGTCAAATGATATTTTTGGATGCCGTTTTGATCCAAATTGCAATCCGGTGGGGGAGGAATTCCAAGTTAATGCTGAAACCAGTAGCAACCAAAAGGAACCGTCGATTGGTATGAATGCTGCGGGTAGTTTTATCATCACTTGGCAAGGGCCCGGAGGAGATGACGAAGATATTTTTGCCAGACGGTTCGACCCAAACGGTTTGTCTGTTGGGGGTGAGTTCTGCATCAATAGCTATACCGATGACAAACAGCTTTGTCCGAGCGTGGCTATGAGTGCTGATGGCAGTTTTATAGTTGTCTGGGAGAGTATGGATATTCTTGAAGAGGGTAAAAGGGCAATATGCGGCCGATTATATAATGGTTCCGGTACAGGCGTCGGAGCTGAGTTCGTTATTGATGAGGAACCATCAAACTGTCGTTATCCTGATGTGGCGGTGGATGCGGACGGGAACTTTGCGGTCGTATGGATGCAGGATAAAAGTTCTAACTCGATAATGGCTAAGCTTTATAATGCAGACGGCTCAGCGAGGACGGAGACGTTCGAGGTGAGCACAATTGGCTTTAGCTCTGTCACGCCTCCTTCGATTGCAATGGACGCAGCCGGTCACTTTGTGGTGGTTTGGGATGGTGACCCTGAATTCGCCAGCTTGGATGATGTTCACGCCCGTCTATACAACCCAGACGGCATGGCTTTGGGTGAGCAGTTTGTGGTTAATACGACCACTGCTGGCTCACAGCAGAATCCGAAGGCTGCAATGAATGATGAGGGTGGGGTTGTGATTGTGTGGGATAGTAGAATTGACCCTAATATTTATGAAAGAGATATATTCGGCCAGCGTTTTGCGAGTCAGAGCTGGGATACAGGTCTTGGCATACCGATAGGTGACGAATTTCAGGTTAATACTTATGTGGCTGGCGACCAGAAATGTCCTGATGTTGTAGTAAAAGAGAACGGCGAATTTGTTACTGTGTGGCAAAGTGATGGGCAGGACGGCTCAGGTTGGGGCGTCTTTGGTGAGGTGGGGCCGAAAGTAGGATCAGTGGATTTTAGCGGTGACGGATTTGTTGATTTTCACGACTACTGCATCTTAGCTGAGGAATGGCTCAAACTTGGGAACCCGCTAAAGGCTGATTTGATTGACGACAATAAAATAGACGGGCAGGATTTAGAACATCTTTGCCGGTACTGGCTTACGCCCTGCTATCGATGTGGTGAGGTTGACTTTAACGAAGATAGCAAAATCGACTTCAAAGACTTTTGCTTTTGGGCGTTCAACTGGTTAAAACAAGGACCAAATTTAGGTGGTGATGTTACAGAGAACGGTATTGTTGATTTGGAGGACTTGAAGGCGCTGGCATTTCACTGGACCGGTACCTGCGAATGATAGATTGAGCTTTTGTTCCGGAAGCTATTTTAGGTGGTTTGTTCAAACTGTTTCACCACCTGATTTGGGAGAGTTTTGTTTTTCCCTAGCTGGGACGTGGTTATAGAATGATTGCATCGGTTAAAAACAAATTAAGTTGGAACCAAGAGACATCTATAGAGAGAGTTATGAAAAATAACAAACACCATTGTACAAACGCCAGCAATCTGGCGCTGATAAGACTGTTTGTGGTCATATCGGTTGTTGTATTGCTGGTGTTGTTTCTTTCATCGGCTTTAAGCTGTGCTGTCGAGCAAGGTGGTGAGACACAATCCGGTAAGTTTACCCACACACACTCGTCGACTGGATTCATAAAAGGCCACAGCTGGGGCTGGACA
>CAYSLN010000328.1:0-2470 GCA_964431825.1 uncultured Pirellulales bacterium
GAGGCTTCTAAGTTAACTGATATCAGGAAGTCGGAACTGGTTATAGGCCCATTCAAACCGTGGATGGCAAGAATGTTGTTACCGTCCTGAAGCTCGCCCATATGGTCTGAAATATCATATGAATCCCACGAAGCAGATGCTTCATGACCGGTGGAAGCAATAGAGTACCACACCGGTGTACCCGTGAAGCCCATCCGTTTGACTTCTTGACCGTTGATGTAAGCAACGAAGGCATCATCATAGCGAAGCTTCAACTTCAAGCTGCTGTAGCTCGGCAACTCGTTGCCATCGACGACAAACGGAATGCGGGTATAACAACTGCCGGTATAACCGTTGTTGTACAATTCTGCTTCGACATCGATATCAAACCAACCTTCATAACCGGTGCCCCTTTCATACCCGACGCCGCCTGTGCCGCTTATCCAGCTTGCATCATCGTATGGTTCACTACCACCTCGCCAGGTTGTGCCGATATCGCCTGTCGGAACTAGCACCTTTTTGGCTGCATCTTCAGAAACCAGTACGGTTGACTCCGGTATGGTGGCTGTGGCGGGGAGACGCGGGTCGCTCCCGTCTAATGTGTAATAGATTGTGCCTGCACTGCAGGGGTCGATAATAATGAGCACGTCGCTTGTCGAAATATAGCCGCCATGCTGGTAATCAATAGTGACATAAAATACAGGTGCATCGAAGCTGGGAAAGAGGTCCTCGTTGCGAAAAACATTGATAATGGCATAATAATTACTGGTGTCGTGGATATCGGGGATATAGTTATTGATTACGTTGTCGCGCTCCACGACCCAGGAATCTTCACGGGTGAAGTAATAGTCCGGACCGTGGGGGGCAGGAGGATATAACTTATGATTGATATCATCAAGAGGATTCGGCTGGCTAATTGAGTTGCCGTATGAGGTACTCATCTGGGTGTCGCCCCAACGGGCAGACTCAGCAACAATCGCCTTGTCGATTTTATTCGCGATCTCAAGATATCGGTTTTGTGAGCCGGAGATGCTGAGTGCTCCATCGTTGAAACAGTGCTTGTAAACACGGTCAGCAAAAAGTAAACGGAACTCCTCGCTGTCTCGCAAATTCTGGAAGAGAGCGCCAACACCATTGCCATTGTTGATACGATCGGCAGCAAGGCCGTGGTGGTCGAGCACGATTGCCTGATCCCAGACGAAGAACCGCATTTTGCCGTCACCGCTGACCGTATTGTTGGCCACAATACCGTTGTGGCGGGGCCAGTCTTCGGCATCGGCGTAAAAGTGGAGAAGCATGTAATCGGCAAAATTCTTAACATCTATGCAATTTTGGATCTGCTCATAACCAGCGAGGGTTGATACGTCGGCGTACCGAACGGTATTCCAACATGCAGGAACGCCGGAAAAGTCTTTGGCAACCGTCCAATCCTCCCGCTCGCCTCCAAGATGTTCTTCACAGAATGCCTCATCAACTGATTCAGTCAGGTTGAAAACACCAAAATAGAGGCCGTTGACATAGAGATGCACATAGTTGCCGTAACTGGATGGCTGTCCCATATCGCGAAGACTTTCCTTCATCCAAACATCACGCATATATTGAGAATCATTCGGACGATAGCGACTGTCACCCCATGAGACTAAACCCCATGAATCAGTAGAAAAGGCACGCAGTATCAATTGATTAAAAGTTTCCACAGGTGAATCCGGGAAAAGCGGATGTTTGAGTTTAGCCGCACCGTATTCGCCGGTAAAGGTAAGCCGCAGATTATGCTTCTGCATACGCTGTGGGAACCGACTGGAGAAGCCGTGATTTTCAACTTTACAGTCCTCCTGGAAGTCATCCGAGCCGTCAACCGGAATGTATTCGATTGAACACTTGTATTCGGTGTTTATAAGTGGATTTGCCCAGAGGCCATGGCCATCGGCAGGACCGATGAATTCATCTGGATCCATCGCGATTGAAACCGAAGGAATATCCAATAAGGCTTCTTGAACAGAATAGCCTGGCAGCGTATTGTTGACCACACGCGGATCCATTTCATAGTCTGCAAAGATTTCCGGAATTGCAGGACCAGAATATTGCGCAGGCTCAGAACCCCAATTATCTGGCCAGCCTTCCGGATCCGTCGGCTGCTGGGCGACGTCATCGATGAATATATAGGTGTGAGTGATTACTCGATTAAATTTATATCCCGGCTTAAGCGCCACCGCACGAAGGTTTGTTGTTGTGCTGACAGGAATGGCACCGGTATATAATAAGCTGGTTGGCGAATTTACCTCGTTTTCGACAGGTTCACTGCCATCTGTAGTGTAAAATATCTGGGTTCCATCGGTTATGGTGGCGATTGTAACGCTAAAACCAGATTCGTAGAAACCTCGCTCATGACTGAATTGAGGGTCCTCAATAAGGCCTGAGTATGCCCCGTTGTTGGCCGCCTCTGGAGTTGGCGTAGCAAAAAACCGCAAGTTATCGCTGGCATCGGGGTAGG
>CAYSLN010000329.1:0-2470 GCA_964431825.1 uncultured Pirellulales bacterium
ATTTATTTGCCCAGACAACAGGCACACTCACTGATAAAAGAGACGGAAAGATTTATCAGACAGTAAGAATCGGCAATCAATGGTGGATGGCAGAGAACTTAAATTATGGAACAAGAATTGATGGTACCACAAATCTAACCAATAATGGTAAAATGAAACTAATATATAGAGACAAACAATCTATTAGAAATATCTTGGAACAAACAGATTCCGCAAATCTGCAAACAATTTACACTCAAGATACTAAAACCAAGAATAAACTTATAAAAGGCGACAATCTTTCTGTAATGCAAGCGTTGCTAAGAAACTACGACATGGGCAAAACGATAGACCTTGTTTACATAGACCCGCCGTTCTCAACCAATAACATTTTTAAACAAGATGAAAACAGAACTTCGACGATCAGCCCAAGCAATAGCGATGGTGTTGCTTACTCGGATACACTAAAAGGTGCTGATTTCATAGAATTTATTAGAGAACGACTTATTTTTATCAGAGAACTAATGGCTGAACACGGGTCGATTTACTTGCATATCGATTACAAGATCGGTCATTATGTAAAAGTAATAATGGATGAGATATTTGGCCGAAGTAATTTTAGAAATGACATAGCTCGAATTAAGTGCAACCCGAAAAACTTTCCTCGAAAAGGGTATAGTAACATCAAAGACTTAATCCTTTTTTATACCAAAAGCGATAATTTTGTTTGGCACGAACCTTCTCAAGAGCTTACCGAACAAGATATAAAGAAATTATTTTCAAAGATAGATGAAGAGGGTCGCAGGTATACTACGACGCCTTTACATGCACCGGGTGAAACCAAAAACGGCAATACCGGAAAAGAATGGAAAGGGCTGATGCCACCAAAAGGAAGGCACTGGCGTTACGACCCAAAAGTGTTAGACGAACTGGATAAAAATGGATTGATTGAGTGGTCAAAAACCGGGAATCCAAGAAAAATCATATACGCAGACGAAGCTCAGGAAAAAGGCAAACGTCTACAGGACATATGGGAATTCAAGGATTCCCCCTATCCAGGTTATCCCACCGAAAAGAACGCAGAACTACTGAAAACTATCATCAAAACATCTTCCACGCCCGGGCAAATGGTCTTCGATTGCTTTTGCGGTTCAGGAACCACCTTGGCAGTAGCGTACGAATTACAAAGAAACTGGATTGGAATTGATAATTCTGAAGCTGCTATACGAACAGCTATCAAAAGGCTCGCCCCCGAAAAAGGTCTATTCGACATCGGCCCCGATTACGAATACATAGAGCAGAAAATATCAAAAAGGTCAAACAGCAGAGTTGTTCCTGCGCAGAATTCGACAAAATTCCGTTAAGCTCTCCCAATAGATTGGAGATACTTGCGTGTTTTATAAATCCCCAATCTGTATGCTTTCTTCTTGACCGCATAGAGCGGCCTGCTGATTTTTTGAGCAACTTCGGCACAGGGCTTATTAGGAAATTCCCTTTTTAAGGTTTGTATTTCCTCTTTAGACCACGAACCTCTTATCAGCTTTTTCCTCTTTGGAGCGCTTTTCTTCTTTGCCATTTTGTAATTCCTTTCATTAAAGATGTTTGGTTATAAATTTCCCCATTGCTTCGACAACCCACTTACTCATAATTTACAAAGGGTATTCCACGGTGTCAAGGTTTTTTGGCAATTATAAAATAGAAAATGTCATCAATCAGTTCCCTGCTGCAGGGACATGTTTTGCCCTTAAGATGTTTGACTTAGCCGGCTTTACACAGAGACGTTTTCGTGTATACTTATAGTATGGCAAAAGAGAGAGAAAATTCGGTCGGTATTGTTCAGACTCGGACGGAACGAGTCGTCGAGCAGGATAAGCCTTTAGAGCTGAAGTGCGGCAAGAAACTGGGGCCTATTGACGTGGCCTACGAGACATACGGCAGGCTCAATAGCTCCGGAGATAACGCTGTTTTGATTTGCCACGCCCTCAGCGGCAATGCTCACGTCGCCGGTTATAACAGCAGCGATGACAAAAAGCTCGGCTGGTGGGACTCTATGGTCGGGCCCGGCAAGGGAATCGATACAAACAGGTATTTTGTTATTTGCTCAAATGTTTTGGGCGGCTGCAGCGGAACGACAGGGCCGTCTTCAATCAACCCTGCAACACAGAAACCGTACGGTCTGGACTTTCCGATTATAACTGTTGCGGATATGGTCAAGGTCCAAAAACTGCTGCTGGATAAGCTGGGGATAAAAAACCTTCTGGCGGTAATCGGCGGCTCAATAGGCGGGATGCAGGTTTTGCAGTGGGCGATAGAGTATCCTGGGTTTGTTAAATCAGCGATAGCAATCGCCACAACCACTCATCTCGGCGCTCAGTCAATAGCATTCGATGCGGTAGGCCGAAATGCGATATTGGCAGATTCCAACTTTGCTGGCGGCCAGTATCATTCCGGGCCTGGGCCGGATAAAGGTCTGTCAATCGCAAGAATGGTT
>CAYSLN010000330.1:0-2462 GCA_964431825.1 uncultured Pirellulales bacterium
CCTTACCGCCTGACTACTCAGGCGGATTTTACACAGGTCATAGACAGGCATTTTGTAACCGATGTAGCAGCCTGGAACTGGTACTTTGGCTGGTACTATGGTCGGTTTAGCGAATACGCCCGATGGTACGAAAACCTGCACAACGAATATCCCACTCTTATCGCCGGACTTAGCGAATACGGGGCCGGGGGCAGTATCAGCCAGCAGCAGGAGAATCCCAGGCGTCCTGACCCGACCTATGGAAGGTTTTTCGCGGAACAATATCAACGCCTTTATCATGAAAGAGTATGGTCATCAATTAAAGACAGGGAGGATATCTGGTGTAAATTCATCTGGAATATGTTTGATTTCAGCTGGACTAATGTAAGGCGGGGCGACCGTGACTTTATAAATCACAAAGGATTGGTTACTCACGATCGCAAAGTGAAAAAAGATGCCTTTTACTTCTACAAAGCAAACTGGTCGGATGAACCGGTTCTCTACATCCTGAGCAGACGGAATACAGAACGAACAGAAGGCAACGTGCCGGTTGCAGTGTACACAAATCTCGATGAAGTAGAGCTGAATGTCAACGGAACGTTGATTTCAAAGGAAAACATGGATTCCGATATTCACAAAATAAGCTGGGATAATGTAAAGCTCGCGCCGGGACGTAATCAGATCAATGTCATTGGATACAAAGACAATAAAAAATATACCGATGCCTGCGAGTGGACTTATTATTCCAAATAAAATATCATTAATTCAGTTAGTATCGCAAAAGAATCGCTAAGGATATCATTGAAGTTACAATTTGGAGTATTCAAAATGAAAACTAATATTTTTTCAATCATTTTTGTTTCGGCTTTACTTTGCTCCTGTTCGATCCTCGAAATCTCTGAATTTAAACCCTCTGAGCCCAAAATAGAAAGTCCGAATGGTATGATAACTGTGAACTTTAGCATGTCAGATAATGAAAAACCGTTTTATAGCGTCAGGTACGAAGATGCTGTTATTATGCAAAACTCGCAGTTGGGAATAATCAGGGAAGATGGAGATTTTTCAAAAAGCCTGTCCCTAGAGTCTATATCAGATATTGAGACTGTCAAAATCAATTATGAAATGTTACAGGGCAAAAGACGTCGTTGTTCTTATGTAGGCAACAGGCGAGTCTTTCATTTGACCAATTCGGCTGGTGAAAAGATGGATGTTATCTTCCAAGTTTCAAATGACGGAGTGGCTTTTAGATACTATTTCCCCGGCAAATCAAATGATGTCAAAAAGATAAAGCAAGAGATAAGCTCGTTTAATTTTCTGTCCGGCACAAAGGCCTGGATTCAACCCATGACTGATGCAAAAACCGGATGGAACCAAGACCAGCCCTCATACGAGCAAAATTACAGGCAGAACATTGAATTAGAAAGACTTCGTGCAAACAGGGCCGGATGGGTTTTACCTGCACTGTTTAACTACGAAAAATACTGGATGGTGATTACAGAGACAGCAGTTGACAGAAATTACTGCGGGTGCCGGCTAAAACAAGATCCGGCCAGCACTGAATTTTCTATCGGCTTTCCCCAGAATAAAGAGTTTTTTCCGGGAGGGCCTGTAAACCCTGAATCAAAGTTACCCTGGCAAACACCATGGAGAATCATTGCTATCGGAGATGGCCTTGGGCCAATAGTAGAATCAACATTAGGTACGGACCTAGCAAATCCACCCAAGCCGCAAGACACATCGTTCATCAAGCCGGGAAGGGCTTCATGGAGCTGGATTATACTGAAGGATGATTCGGTAGTATATGATGTTCAGAAGCGCTTTATTGACTTGGCTGCCGATATGAACTGGGAGTATTGCCTGGTTGATGCAGATTGGGATAGAAAAATTGGTTATGAGAAAATCGATGAGCTTTCCGAATACGCCCAAAGTAAAAATGTCAGACTTCTTTTATGGTATAATTCGGCTGGAAATTGGAACACTGTTCCTTTTACTCCTAAAAGCAAGCTACTTACTCATGAAGACCGAGTCAAGGAATTCAGCAAACTTAAAGAAATGGGTATCAAGGGTGTCAAAGTTGACTTTTTCGGTGGTGACGGTCAATCAATGATGGCGTATTACCAGGACATCTTTGAAGATGCAGCCAAGTTCGACATAGTAGTAAATTGCCACGGCTGCACCATGCCCAGGGGTTGGCATCGGACTTATCCAAACCTGGTGACGATGGAAGCGATAAAAGGATTTGAGTTTGTAACTTTCGAACAATTCAACGCCAACCTTGAACCTACTCATTCCTGCGTGGCGCCGTTTACACGAAACATATTCGACCCAATGGATTTCACACCTGTTTGCTTTGGTGAGATACCTCGCATAAAACGGGTAACAACAAACGGCTTTGAGCTGGCGGTATCGGTGATTTTCCTCTCTGGCATTCAACACTTTGCGCAAACGCCTGAGAGCATGGCAGCAGTGCCGGATTACATCAA
>CAYSLN010000331.1:0-1049 GCA_964431825.1 uncultured Pirellulales bacterium
GGCTTCTGGGTCGGCGGGCCATTGTGTATCGTTAACTTTGAAGATTTTGCAAATTTCGCTGAATACTGGCTGCTATCGGGCGCCGGCTTGCCGGCTGATTTATATGAGGATGGTACGATTAATTATGACGACCTGCTGGAATTTGCCAATGTCTGGCTGTGCATCTGCCCTTATGACTGGCCGCTAAAATAAGAACATAAGCATTTTATATGAAAAAAGCATTTTTTTGGGGGGTGAAGGGAATTTCTGCCATTTTATAAAAATATTTCAATTTGTATTTATTTTATTATTTTTATTCTTGACAATGCAATAATACTTTGCATAATTTTGCTTATTCAAAAAGAATGCAAGTTAGAAGTGTTGCGGATTACATAAATAGTTTTTGTTCTGATTTTATGCCTGTTTAGTTACGCGCGGATAAAATTTTATTCAATAAATTTGAAAGGGTAGAAAAATGGAGACAAGAAAGATTTTTACAGTTTTGGTTGTGGTTTTTGGCCTGCTGGTCTGTCTGCCGAGGGTCGGCGAAGCAGAGACGATGGGCACAGCATTTACCTATCAGGGCAGGCTCATCGATGATAGCAATGCCGCAAATGGTCTGTACGATTTTCAGTTCAAACTTTTTGACAGTGTCGAAGACGGCAACCAGTTAAATGGAGATGTGAATATCCCCAACCTGGATGTTATTGACGGCTATTTCACAGTTTTGCTGGATTTTAATGATCCTTGTGCATTCAACGGTGATGCCCGCTGGCTTGAGATTGGCGTCCGGCAGGGAGACCTGAACGACCCAAACATTTATACTTTTCTTGAGCCCCGTCAGAAAGTTACACCAACGCCTTATGCGCTTTATGCACAGACCGCCGGTATTGCTCATTCACTTGGTGCACCGGGTGGACCAATTGACGCGGTGTATGTGGCTGCTAATGGCAGTGTAGGAATCGGCACAAATAATCCACAAGGACTGCTTCAAGTAGGAGAACCTTTTATTGTACAATCTAATCTGTATAGTACCGGCATTGAGGAATCGGCCGGCATTTCTGACAGCA
>CAYSLN010000331.1:1059-2416 GCA_964431825.1 uncultured Pirellulales bacterium
CCAGAATATACACCAGAAGCCAAACTTGAGATATCACGTGGTGGGACAGGCAGGGATTTGTTGATGTTAAGTTCATATCCTGTTGATGATGGGGATTTGGTCATTGTCAAAAACAACGGCAATGTTGGTATTAATACAACAAATCCAGAAGCAAAGCTCCACGTTGATTGGCAAGATATCCCTATTGATTCACAGGAAGCCGTAAAAGTCACTTTCGGAAACGGTATTGACTCGATTACTACGTATGGCATCAATGTCGTCTCCACTCCTATAGATGATTATAAAGGTGGCCAATATGGGGTTCGTGCAGAAACGTCAAAAACCGGAGGGTCTGATCCACAGAGAGGTTCAGCTATAGGCATCCTATCTCAAGTTTATGGATTTCACGCTGTGGGTACTATAGTAGGTGCTAGGGGTATAGCTATTCCTAACGAATTAGAAAACTATAACAGTACGTTTACTTCCTATGGCCTGGGCGGCAACTTTACTGCCGAACCTGATGATACACTTACCTTAGATGATACTGGTGCCTACTGGGTTGGTGGCGTTCACGGAAGGGTTGCTGGTACTATCGACCATACGCCTGCTTCAGGGGCGGTCGCCGGTGTTATAGGAATCGACGATGCCGATGGTACAGCAGAATCCTACGCCGGGTATTTTCAAGGTAAAGTGAGAGTGACCGATATGCCCGATGGCTCGGCACTGGATGACATAGTTGTCGCTGACAGCTTAGGCGTTTTGCACCTCCGAGATGCCGCTTCACTGGGCGGAGCAGATGACGACTGGACAGGCGCAGGAACAGGACAAATGTATGCAACAGATCTAGACGACAACGTCGGCATTGGGACAACGAGTCCTGCTTCTGCACTCAGCATCGGCGATGTTGGAAATCCACTCTATAAAGCATATGTGTATCAATCTTCCGGTTCAGACACGGCAACCGGTCTTTTTTCTGAAGTAGCCTCACCTGCATCTATGTCTAATCACGTAATTGGAGTATTAGGTAAAGCAACGGTAACGGGTCACGGATATCATTATGGCGTAAGAGGAGTTGCCTATAGGAGCACTGGTGCTGCACAGGAAGGCAGGACTTATGGCGTCTATGGGGTCGCTGGCGATGCATATTCCGGCTATAACTACGGTATATATGGCAGACTTGCAGGCACTGCGGACGGTGCTGCTATATTTGGTACGGTTCGAAACGATGACCTGATTGGTTCGATTGATGGTCGATGGGCAGGTTTTTTTGACGGTGATGTTTATGCGAAAGACAATGTTGGTATCGGCACGACGAACCCGGCTGCAAAGTTGGACCTTATCGGTCAAATTAAGATAACCGATGGCACAGAACAAGTAG
>CAYSLN010000332.1:0-2379 GCA_964431825.1 uncultured Pirellulales bacterium
ATATCGAGTGGATTGAAATTCTCGCCGACGGCAAGGCATACAGGCAATTCCTGGAGCCGGGGATGGTACCCGAAGCAGTGTTTAATGTTAAGGCTGATACAGTCGTCGCAAGAGAACATTGCAACATTCACGGGCTGTGGAAAGGGTAAGAAATGATAAGCAAAAAGATGGAAGAGGCCCTGAACGGGCAGGTGAACGCTGAGTTGTATTCGGCATACATGTATCTGTCGATGGAGTCATATTTCAAATCGGTGAACCTGAACGGATTTGCCAACTGGATGAGAATACAAACTCAGGAAGAGGTAATGCACGGGATGAAGATTTATGACTTTATCAATGAACGCGGTGGAAGAGTAACACTGAAGGCTATAGAGGGACCGCCAATAAAATGGAAATCACCGCTGGCGGTTTTCGAGGCGGTATATGCCCACGAGCAAAAGGTCACAGGGCTGATTAACAAGCTGGTGGACCTGGCCATTAAAGAAAAAGACCATGCGACAAATACGTTTTTGCAGTGGTTTGTCAATGAGCAGGTCGAGGAAGAATCAAACGCTGATGCAATAGTACAACAACTTAAAATGATGGAAAAGGCACCGGGCGGGATGTTCATGCTCGACCGTGAACTCGGTCAGCGGGTATTTACACCGCCCACAACTGCAGGAGAATAATAACGAGTAGGTTTTTAATAGTGATAACGTTTTTGAGTTGGCGAAACAGGTATAAAGTGGGAAGAGACGATTTAAATTGTTATTAATCAAGAAAGGGGGAACAAAAATGAGTAAATCAAAAAAGTTAACAACTGCATTCGGGATACCGGTTGGCGACGACCAGAACTCCATGACCGCCGGGGGCCGGGGGCCAATTCTCATGCAAGATGCGCACCTTCTGGAAAAACTGGCTCATTTCGACCGGGAGCGCATACCTGAGCGAGTGGTTCACGCCAAGGGCGCCGGAGCAGGCGGCTATTTCGAAGTTACCTCAGATGTAACAAAGTATACCAAGGCAAAGTTCCTTTCCAAGGTGGGTAAGCAGACTGAAGTCTTTGCGCGATTTTCCACTGTGGGGGGTGAAAGAGGTTCAGCTGATGCTGCTCGCGATCCGCGGGGCTTCGCTGTTAAGTTCTATACTGAAGATGGGAACTACGATTTCGTAGGGAACAATACACCAGTCTTCTTTATTCGTGATCCTCTTAAGTTCCCTGATTTTATACATACCCAGAAACGTCACCCGGCCACCAACTGCCCCGACCCTGATATGTTCTGGGATTTTCTTTCACTGACTCCGGAATCAATTCACCAGGTTACTATTTTGTTTTCCGACCGGGGGACACCCGCAACTTACCGCCATATGAACGGCTACAGTAGTCACACCTTCAAATGGTACAATGAAAAAGGTGAGTACTTCTGGGTGCAATATCATTTCAAAACGGACCAAGGCATAAAGAATCTTACAAGAGAAGAGGCAGGTCGTATATCGGGAGAGGACCCAAATCATGCCACAAAGGATTTGTATGATGCTATCGAGAGGGGTGAATACCCGAGCTGGACGCTGCAGATGCAGATTATGACGCCTGAACAAGCAAAAGATTACCGATTTGACATCTTTGATATAACCAAGGTCTGGCCCCACAAGGATTTTCCTCTAATCGAGGTAGGCCGGATGGTCTTAAACCGCAATCCAAAAAACTACTTTGCCGAAGTTGAACAAGCTGCGTTTTGTCCTGGAAATTTAGTGCCCGGAATTGCAGTCTCGCCTGACAAGATGCTGCAGGCGCGCATCTTCTCCTACCACGATACCCACATTCACCGTCTGGGGTCCAACTACCATCTCATACCGGTAAACTCACCAAAGGCAGCCTCTGAGAATAGCTATCAAAGAGACGGTTTTATGCGTGTTGACGATAACGGTGGCTCCGGTCCGAATTACTGGCCCAACAGTGCGGGGGGACCTGCACCGGATCCGAAGGCTTTAGAACCACCCTTCGAGGTATCCGGCCAAGCAGCCCGCCAGGCCTTCACACACCCGAACGATGATTTTGTACAAGCCGGCAATCTCTACCGTGACGTTATGACCGATGAGGACCGTGAACACCTTGTTGGTAACATTGTAAGTCATCTCAGCGGTGCCCAGAAACGAATCCAATTGCGCCAGACGGCGGTGTTCTACAAGGCAGAGCCGGAGTACGGCCAACGTGTAGCCAAAGGATTGGGATTGGACATAAAGGAAGTTACGAAGCTGGCAGCAATGTCCCAGGAAGACAGGGCCAAAGCAACGGCTAAATGAACTTAAACTCTGATTTTTTATATTAAAAGCAAAAGAACTATGAAGAGCCACAACTGAAAGGAGAAGAATAATGGGAATGCCTTTTAGCGCAGATGA
>CAYSLN010000333.1:0-2352 GCA_964431825.1 uncultured Pirellulales bacterium
TGCAACCATAGCATTGTACTGGCTTCAGGAAGCTAACCCATACGAGTAGCCGGGCGATAAAGGAAAAGAAAACCGATTTTTTTGGCTTTTTATGATTTGTGATACAACCAAACTAATATGCTTAATTATATTCTGTCTCACTGGTTTAATTGTATTAGCCGGATGTGGTCAGCATGATTATAAGAGTGAAGCCGATGAGACGGTCTATAATATCATTGACCGGAAATGGCAGGAAGATTTTGGCAGCAAGACTAACTACAGGATTAGCGATGTCGCCCCTTTGCCGGAAGATATCAAAGTCGAAAAAAACATACCTGTTTGCAGCGTAGTAACACTTCCGCAGGCGGTGGCGATTGCTACCTCCCATAACCGTCAATACCAGCTTGAAAAAGAACTTCTTTATACCAAAGCGCTGGACCTGAGGTTGGCCCGGCATGCGTTTGAGTTTCAGTTCTTTGGCGGAGCCGGAGGGGGATATTCCAAAGATGGTGAGGATGAGGCGGTTGGGGCACAAGGTACTATTGGTTTTAACCGATTGTTAACCAGCGGCGCCATAATAAGTACTAATGTCACCATGGCCTGGATTGAGATACTTACGGGAGATGTGCGCAGCGGCCTGACGAACCTGATAAGTTCTACAATAACCCAGCCTTTACTTCGCGGCAGTGACAGCAGAGTCGTACTGGAAAATCTCACCCAGGCGGAACGTGATACGGTTTACCAGATACGTTCTTTCAATCGATTCCGCAAAACTTTTGTGGTTACAGTTATCAGCCAATATTATCTTGTATTGCAACAATATGACTTTTTAAGAAACTCAGAGAAGAATCACGAAATTCTCAGCGATATCTACAGCCAGACCGAGAAACTGGTTAATGCCGGTCGCCTGCCGCGTTACGAACTGGACAGGGTTCGCCAGGAACTATTTATTGCGTCAGACAATCTAATTCAGGCACGAAAGAGCTACAAGCAGGCGCTTGATGAATTTAAAATCAGCCTCAGCCTGCCTACCACAGCCGAATTTCAATTGGACAAAGATGAACTTGCGGCTTTAAGCGTAACGGAATTAAGTGAACCTGATTTTTTGAAGATAGAGCAGGCTGGTAGAAGGCAGGAAAAACAAGAGTTGACGGCAGAAGAAATAGCTCTGTTTGAAAAAGAGCTTGAGCTGCTTGAAGTGGTTTGTTCGAGTCATGATAAAGAAGGTCTCACAGCTCAGTATTCCTACGCTCAATTGGAGGAAATACATCAAAGAGTGCTTGGTGAGTTGAAAATAAATCCCAATTTATCTAATACTAAACTTCAACCAAATCAGGAACAGACAGGTTTTTCTGAGGAAGATGTTATCGAAACCGCTTTAGCTCTGCGTCTGGACCTGGCTAATATAAGCGACGCCATCTATGATGCCGAGCGAAAAGTGATGGTAGCTGAAGACAACCTTCGTGCAGGATTAAATCTCATAGCAAGTACTGATTATATTGATTCTCCTAAGGGTTATAATTCTATTGCCGGTTTTGGGATGGAGCTGGATTTGCCCCTGGACCGAATGGCTGAGGCAAACGAGTATCGCAAAGCTCTGATAGCTTTAAGCCAGCGTCAGCGGGACTTTGAAGAGGCCAGGGATATTGTCATATTGGAAGTACGTCAAGCCTACCGCGACCTGACCGAGGCAGCCGAACGTTACCGTGTGCAGTTAGACAGCCTTAAATTGGCTCAAAAACGGTTTAGTAATACACTTATTTTGATGCAGTACGGCCGAGCGAACAGTCGGCGGGTGCTCGATGCCCAGGAAGACCTGTTTGGTGCTCAAAATGCTGCAATAGATGCTCTAACCAATCATACTATCGCGATGTTGAGCTTTTATCGTGATACCGGTGTGCTTCAGGTACGACCGGATGGAATGTGGAAATATTAAGTTAAATTTGACCTTTTACTTTCTTGTTCCGGCCAAATCAATGAAACGGCTGCTGTATATGTAGTATGCGATATTTTCAGTTAGTTGCGGCAAATATTTTACTTGACTTTATGGATATTAACCTTTTAATATACAGTGTTAGTGTTGACTGTAAATTTAGGAGATTAGTGGGATTAGAGGCCTCACTGTGGTTGTTACATTTATTAATGTGGCAGGGAGGATTTATTCGAATTCCCTGCATCTAAGAGATGCTTATAATCGCATCTATAATCCTCTTGAACCGAAGGGACTTTGCAGAGAATCGAAGCCTTTATAGGCTTTGGTTTTTTGTTTTCAATCACGGATGATAATTACGGGTAGGCGGATGAGAAGCGTGAGTAGATTGTAGAAAGCCTATTTTAATTTCATCCACATGCCCTCCCACAAGGATGTTTGCG
>CAYSLN010000334.1:0-2348 GCA_964431825.1 uncultured Pirellulales bacterium
GTAGATAAAGCCCTCCTGTGTCTGCGTGGAACAATACACATTCCACCCCCTGTACCAGCACGCCGCAGTCGTCATAATAACCCGGCTCAAGCGAGACAATTAGGTCGTTTATGATTGGGCCGAAATCAGACTCTACAGTTACCATCAAATGCTCGTCAACCACTTCGTATTCGTGTGGGGTATAGTCGAGCCATAGACCTGCTACCTCATAGCCTCTCGGGAGCAGGATGTCAAAGTGAGCTGTAGTTGTTTTTTCATAGGTTGGAAAATACTTGCCTGTGCCTAACGCATAGAAAAAGATAAACTCTTCCGGCCTTTCGATAAGGTCGTGTTCATAATCAAAGCCAAAGACGGCGCCATCAATGGGGAAAGGTCCCTGCCATTCAGTCATGGGTATCCATGGCATTTCTGGTAAAATGGTCGGGTATACTCCGCTGCTCCAGGACCATGGTACTTCGAAGCCGTCCTGCCAAACACGAATATTATTCGCATCTGGCGGTACTGGAAACTGCATAGAAGTTACTTCCAAGGGGATGTAGTCGAAAGTAAAATCCCCTGTGAAAACGGTGTGAAGTCCGTTTGGACCCGGCTTAATTTCTACATGCATATCTTCCAAGGGCATGCTTGCCGGTGGCGGCTCGGGCATAGGGTTTGCCCCACAGGGTTTGCCCCACAGGGATTGACCCACAAGAGACAGGTGAGAACTAATGTCAGCTTTTTCATTTGGTTCCCTCCCGTGTAATCTTACACATATTAATTACCACAAGGCACAGCAGAATTCAAGCGAAAAATGTTTTCTATGTGAATTTTTGTGAGCTTTGTGCCCTGTTTTTAGTCAACCTGTGTGTGTTTGGCACAATAGCCCTTGCTCTTGGTCTGTCCCTAAAGTTTGCCTTTAAGCAATTTTTTTAGTCTTTCGAGCTCGCCTGATTTCATATGATAGCTATGCTCCGCGTCGGGGAATCGGTTGCGTTTTACTTCTTTGCTGTATGCGTTGAATGCGTCAATTGTACCTTTAGCCAAGTTGCTGTAATTCTTGGCGAATTTTGGGCCCGGGCCTTGTGTCAGCCCTAAGATATCAGGCGCAATCAATATCTGCCCATCACAGCCCGACCCGGAGCCACAGCCGATCACGGGTACCTCGCAGCGTTTTGTGATGATCTCTGCAACCTCTGCAGCTGACCCTTCAATCAGCAGTGAATTTGCACCGGCGTTGACCATTTGCTCAGCAAGAGCTATAAGTTCGGCAGCCATCTCCGCCGTTGTGGCCTCGGCCCGGAGTCGCCCAATCTTGCTGATGCTCTGTGGCCTTATGCCAATATGAGCCATAACAGCTATATCAGCATTGCTAACTGCCTTAATAACATCCAGATGTGCCTGGGTCGCTTCAATTTTTACTATTTGTGCGCTGGCTTCGACAACGAATCGGCCTGCGTTCTTTACCGCCTCGGCTTTATCAACCTGATAGGACAGGAACGGCATATCAGCAACCAGGCAAGCATTCGGAGCTCCTCGCCGTACCGCAGCGGTTATGGCAACCATAAAATCCATCGTTGCCGGCAGGGTTGAATCGAAGCCAAGCATCACTTGGGCGGCGGAGTCACCCACTAATATCATCTGTACTTTGGTTTGGGAGATGAGTTTGGCTGTGGTATAGTCGTAACAACTGACCGCAACAATCTTGTTACCCAGGCGTTTGGCCTCCAGTAAATCGGAAATTGTAATTTTGTCCATTTCGGTCTTATTTATAACTAAAGAAGTAACAGGCTTTTAGTTAAAAATATCGGAACAATATTCGTTTATCAAGCGTAAAATTAGCGGATTAAAGGTTAGATTAAGGATGTTCTCAAAAAAACTAAGATTTTTACGATTAAATGCTTGATTCCTGGTTAGAAAGGTGTAGGTTTCTTGAAATTTTTCCTTATTTTCCTTAAAGAAATCTCTGATATATCTTCGATTAATAATAGTAAGGATTAGGGCCAATAATTTAGATTAAAAGTTATCATTAGCTTTTCATCACCCTCCTCCGAAGCCAGATTCTGTTATTTTTTAGAATCTGGCTTTTTTATTCTCATGCTTGTCAAGACAGGTAGCTCCGGAAGCCTCGCTATTGTTAACTTGGGGGCTGGTGGGAATAAAATGATAATAGCGGTACATCGTAAGCAATTCGCAGCATCGTATCGGCAGTGGCATAATACTGGATGATACGACTTGCTGTATCCGCGTCAAATCACAAAGAAAGGAAAAATTTTTGTTTTTCTCTATCTTAATCTTTTTACTGATTATCCGCTGCTTATACCAATCCCCCTAAATAACTGCGCTTTCAATATAAGCTGCTCGGCAGACAG
>CAYSLN010000335.1:0-2344 GCA_964431825.1 uncultured Pirellulales bacterium
TGGGCAAAGTCGCCCAGCCGTTGCGGGTGGCAATCTGTGGCAGCACAATCAGTACACCGATATTCGATTCGGTCGAGATGTTAGGTAAAAGGGACACACTTGTCAGGATTGATAACACCCTGGAAAAATTCAGGGAAACTGACTAGGCAAAAAACAAAGGCCAAATATGGGAAATTCGAAAGAAAAGCTACGGCTGAAACAAAGTTTTAGAAATCGGCTCTCAAAACACATCGAATTGTTTAACAAAGCAGTCTCAACGGACAGCGGGGATTGGGTTGTGAAGGGCTTCATTGATATCGCAAAAAATATCTACACAATTTCTGCCGATACCAAAGTTATCTCAAAAATAATGGAACTTCTACTTTTCCCAAAAATTTGCCAATTCGCCGAAGAATGCAATTATAAGATAGTTCTCTGTAAAGAGCAAAACTTTTACCCTGACATTTCATTTATAGATAGCAAGAACCACAAATTTGCTCTTGATCTCAAAAGTACCTATCGGAAAACCAGAAACATTGTAAATGGTATGACGTTGGGAGCCTTCACAGGATATTTTAGGGACAGGACAAGTACCAAAAACACCACATTCCCTTATAATGAATATATTGGTCACTTCGTACTTGGAGTCATCTATTCCAGAACGGATTATACTTCAGACGAGAGAAATATATACAAATTAAAAGATTTGAAAAACATAACTTCGGTTATCCATGATTTTACTTTCTTCGTTCAGGAAAAATACAAAATAGCAATTGGCCGGCCCGGAAGTGGCAATACGAAGAATATAGGTTCTGTTACAGGTATCGAGGCCCTTACGCAAGGAAAAGGGCCATTTACAGAGTTGGGGGAGGAGATTTTTGATGACTATTGGATGTATTATCTTACAAAGGACATGGCAAGAGCTGTTGACTTAAAAATCGTACCATATAAAAATCTTAAAGACTACAAAGAATATAAAAGGTTAAAGAGATAAACAATGAGAACAAATTCAACTCTTGCTGATAAAAGACAAATGACTTTTCTGGAAGACGATGCAATATTTCCATCCACTCGTTTCCAAGGCAGCAAACTAAAAATAGTCAACTGGATATGGGATGCAATTAAAGATATGGACTTTGAAACCGCTCTCGATGCTTTTGGTGGCACTGGCAGCATTGGTTATATGCTAAAGAACAAATACAAACAAGTCACATATAATGATATATTGAAATTTAATTGGTACATCGGCACTGCACTGATTGAAAACAGCAAAGTGAAGCTCTCAGAGAAAGACGTCGAATTTCTCTTGAAAGAACATAGTAATATCAACTACCCCACATTCGTTTACGACACATTTAGAGACATATATTTCACAAACGACGAAAACAAGTGGATTGACATCGTTGTAACAAACATTAGTTTATTAAAAGGATTTTACAAAAAAGCTCTTGCTTACTTTGCTCTTACTCAGGCTTGCATTATCAAAAGACCATACAATCTGTTTCACAGGAAAAACCTTTACATCAGACTCTCTGATGTTGAAAGAAACTTTGGCAACAAAACTACTTGGGATACCCCTTTTGAAGTTCACTTTCGGCGCTTTGCCGAGGAAGCAAATCGAGCGATTTTTTGTAATAGAAAACAAAATAAAGCACTAAACATGGATGTCTTTGACATCCAAGATCATTATGACATCGTCTATATTGATACCCCTTATATCTCCAAAAAAGGCGTAGGCGTTGACTACTTTGGTTTTTATCATTTTCTGGAAGGATTGGTTAATTATTCGAAATGGCCAAAGATGATTGATTATGAAACAAAGCATAAGAGGTTGAAAGGAAACGTCAATGTCTGGGGGAATAAAGACAAAATATCCTTAGCCTTTGATAAATTATTCAGAAAATTCCAAAAAAGCATCTTAATTGTTTCTTATAGATCAGATGGTATTCCCTCTATTGACGAACTAGCTTGCCTTCTAAAAAAATACAAATCCAATGTAGAGGAAATAAAACGTAAGGATTACAAATATGTTTTAAGCACTAACAATTCTGAAGAAGTGCTGCTGATAGGAAAATGAAAGATTAAGAGATGTCACTATTGGTAACCGGCTCTATAGGAATTGACACAGTTAAGACACCTCACGGGGCCAGCGAGAACTGCCTCGGTGGCTCAGCGATATATTTTAGCATGGCCGCCAGCTTCTTCGGCCCCGTCAGATTCACAGGAGTCATTGGCCCGGATTGCCCGTTCGACCTGGCCGAAGTCTTCACTGGCAGAAACGTAGACCTGACAGGCCTCGAAATAAGACCACAGAGCAAAACCTTCCGCTGGACCGGCACATATCACGAAGATATTAACGAACGAA
>CAYSLN010000336.1:0-2316 GCA_964431825.1 uncultured Pirellulales bacterium
TGACACTGTATTTGGCGATGTTTTCGAGGCTGTCATCCTGAATCTCAACCGCCTCCACTCTGAGCTTGGCTGTTACTATACCGTATTCGGAGAGCACTCGGCGTGCTTCCATGAACTTGTGAATGTTGCTGGTCACGAAGTAGGCTACTTTGCCCCTCGGAAAGCTGGCTGAAACCTTGTCTGCTTTCATGCTTTTGTCGCCCCTTTTATTGTTCGATGTGCTATTGGGTCTAACTTGGCTTATTTCTGTTCTAGTTCTGGGTATTTTTCTCTGATTCTCTGGTCAGCTACTTTGGCTATCATCGCGCTGGAGATAAGCACGTACTTGGCGCCCTTGAGGTTCGCCAGTTCCGCCGGCTTCTGGTCTTGAGTCACAAGCAGCAGGTTGTTCTTTATTGCATACTCCACGACAGCCCTGTCCTTTGCCCCCTGCAGCCCCGCCTCTTGAACGGTTAATACGTCCCAGCCTAGAATCTCGAAATACTCCCTCAAGCCAGCATACATCTCGTCAAGCAGAATCCTCAACAAACCACCTCAATAGATACTAATACAGTGTTGCCAACATATTTGGAAACCTACGATTTATGCCTAACCATACAAAAACCGATAACAGGTTCCTTCTACAAACGATTAGAAGCGTGACAAAGGTTTGTCAAGAATTCTTGACTAAACTGTATCGTTCATTGGTCAAGAAACCTTGACAAAAACGCTTTTGTGTTCTATTTGCATAAAAATGGATTGTTGTGTTTTAAAGCATGAAGAAAATTGCAACAACAGTTGCTCTATTACTGGTTCTTTCCTTTGCGTTTGTATCTATCTCAGAAGCGGGGACGGTGAAAGCAGAGCCTAAGACGATTGTTGTTCCAGACGATTACCCGACAATAAACGCTGCATTGGTTGGCGCAAGAGAAGGAGACATTGTCTTTGTCAAGAAGGGGTCCTACCAAGAACAAACGTTAGAAATCAACAAGTCGCTTTCGCTTATAGGTGAAGATACCAAAGAAACCATCTTGAAGCTTGATCCTCCCTTAGTGGATGTATGGATTCTCTTCTCGAAAATGACGGTTCCAGTCACCGCCATTACAATCAATACTGATAACTTTAAGCTCTCAGGTTTCACGGTTAACATGCCAGGGGGTATGTCTGCCAAAGATGAGGCTGCCATGGCAGGCGGATTGGTTGCTGAAGGGGACGGGATAGAATTGGTCGGCAACAGGCTTAGCAGTAGTTTGCAATTGAGCGGTTCTTTGCTGAATATCACGGGTAATGAAATAGGTGGCAGTTTAATAGTGGATGGCTCTAATCAGACGGTTGCCAACAACTTGATTGATGGTGGCTTTGTAAGCAGTGGCTCTTTTAATCGAATAATCGGAAACACAATAGATGATGATATTAAACTTATGAGTTCATCTTTCAACTTAATTATTGGAAATTCGTTTTTAACCATCATGTACATGGAGCATTCTAACTCAAATCTAATCAGCGGCAACTCATTCACCACTCTTTGGATAGGCTTCTACGGGCATGCTTGCTCAAATAATACCGTTTCAGCAAACAAGGCAACAGGCCCAGGCCTTTGGGGCATACTGATGGGCGCCGGCTCTTACAACATATTCCATGATAATCTAATATCCAATTACATCGGCGGATACGGCATAGCTATTGGCGGAAATCATCTAGTAGCCGAATACAACACTTTCTACCGCAACATGTTGATGAATAATAACAGGCATGTTGGCACAAACTGGGAAATATTAGGGGCAGGCAACTTCTGGGATAACGGCGAAGTAGGTAACTACTGGGACAATTACACTGGCACAGACAGCGACGGAGATGGCATAGGCGATGTTCCGCACATAGTCGAGGGGTGCAAATGGGACGACGATGCTGGTGGGCACGTGGAATTTGTTTTTGGTCAAGACAACTACCCGCTCATGGAACCCTTTGAAATCCCAGAGGTCGAAATACCCGAAGCAATCCCAGAGTTTCCATCATGGATTATTCTGCCACTATTCTTGATGATTGTTTTGTTTGCGGTAGCCCTCAAAAAGCGCATCCGCTATCGTTCGGCGACGTAGCGTCCTCTCTTCTCTATTTCCCGAATCTTTGCGGTGACCTTTTTTGTTTCTTCCTGTCCCACAGCCTCGGCGTATCCTTCCATGACCGCCTTGAAGCACTCTTTTGCGTGCTTGTGGTGGGTGCTGTGGAGAGCACGTTTCATGAGGTGAAGGTCAACTCCCTTGGGCTCCAGCTCCTCTGACCTTTCGCTTAACCCGAAATCGACGAAGACAACCTTGCCGTGCGGCGTCAGAATCA
>CAYSLN010000337.1:0-2305 GCA_964431825.1 uncultured Pirellulales bacterium
TCAGCTCGGTTGTATTGTTATCCTCCTTCGGAGGGTTTTGGGATGACTTCTAGTAATGAGAGTAAGTTTATAGAATTCGGGCTAAAAAAGGCACAACCTAGGATGGGTGCTTATGGAAGTGACATAAAATCAGAAAGGATGATACCGCAAAAGAGCGTTTTTACTTACTGTGAGAATTTATTCTGCGACCACGCAGAACTCATTGGAAGTGCTCTCCTAGGATTTAGTGAAAAAAAACAGGCGTTACCTTTAACGAAAATCTTAATTCCACCTGAAGCCAAGAAACAACTACGAATCCATCTTAACAAATTGAATATTACTGCGGCTACTCTATTCCCAGGGATTGATGGGATTGGTCGAACAATATCAGAAATAATAAATGTTCAATGCCAAAGTGGAGTGCTGGGTTAGTGAATTCGCACAGAAGATTTTTTATTAAAATAGAACCTCCATTAGACTGATTGGAAATAAAGAAATGTTAAATAATGACAATCCTGAAAAAGCAATTGAGCTGATTGGCAAATCAAATAGTATTTTAGTCACCACGCATACTAAGCCGGATGGTGATGCCTGCGGCTGTATTGTGGCAGTCTCTGAAATACTTGGTGCTCTTGGCAAAAAAGTCAAAGCTCTGATGCTCTCACCTGTGCCCGAATGGTATGACTTTCTATTTACTGAAAAGGTCCCTGTACTCAGCGAAGATATTTCGCTCGAGCAGCTGATGGAAGGGCTGTTCGGCGAATTCGACCTGATTATGGTTGTCGATACCAACAGTTACGACCAACTCCCGCAATTTGGCCAATACTTAAAACAGGCCGACAAGCCTGTTCTGGTAATTGACCACCACGTAACCGCTGACGGCCTCGGCGATGTGGAATTAACTGATTCTACCGCAGCAGCTGCTGGCCTTATTATTTTTGATTTGTTAAAATACGCCGATTGGCCCATAACCAAAAAAATAGCCGAAGCGATCTTTGTCGCGATTGCCACAGATACCGGCTGGTTACAATTCAGTAACACAGACAGTAGGGTTTTTAATTGCTGCGCCGAACTGATTGAAACCGGCATCAGACCCACCGAGCTTTATGAAAAACTCTATCACACTTTCACACACAAACGATTCAGACTGATGGTCGCAATGCTCAATTCACTCGAACTGCATTTTAATGGCCGATATGCCAGCCAGCACATATTACAAAGCGACTTCGAGAAGACCGGTGCTTTGTATGAAGACACAGAGAATTTGATAAACGAATGTCACCGTATAGAATCGGTTAAACTCTCGGCTTTGTTCGTGGAGCTAAAGGACGGCCGAATTAAATGCTCCTTGCGAAGCAAAGACAGTATCGATGTCAGCAAAATCGCCACCAAATTTGGCGGCGGCGGCCACAAAATGGCCGCAGGAACTTTCCTGCCCGGACCTTTAGAAAACGCAAAACAGCTTATCCTCAAACAAATCAAACAATCTGAGGGCATATAATATAGTAGACTGCCTTAAGGCAGCTAAAACAACTACTCACCACCGCTACAAACCTTTTCAGCGAGGTCTGGCATTCCACTGCTGTACTAATTGCTCAGCTGGCTTATCATATATACAAAAGGCACTATGGCTTTTAGCCTCTTCCAGGCTATACAGCGTTGCCGGCCATTCCCACCAAACGAATCCAAAGAACCAGGGCTCATCCCAAAACGCCTCCATCGTGGCCTGGTAGAATCTTCTCTGTTCGCCCCCATCATAAATCGCATTTCGCCGTGGATGGCTCCACGGCGCCGCACTGAATCCTTTTGCACTACACACCCCAACCTCTATAAAGAAAAGCGGCCTGTCGAATCGCTTACTGATACCTTTGAGCCTCTCTCGTATTGGAAGCCACCTTCTCTTAATGGCCTCAACAGAGTTGTCAGATAGCGGAACTTTAGTTATGTCATCTTTTAACGCCAGCTCTACATGGTCTGTGCCTACGGGATAATATCCGCTCATACCGATTATGTCGACTGCGTCCCACCAGTTCACTTTTTCTTCATTTCCATGATTTGCGTTATAAGTGATAGGGCCGCTGTAAACCTTTCGTATCTCAGCAATCATACTGCGCCAACGCTCTTCGAACGATTCGGTTGACCCCATCTCACAACTCAGACAATACATCTCACAGCCCGTCTCTTCAGCAATCCGCGCATAATGCAATAGAAATTGTCTGAAATTCACCCGCCATTTGTCCCAGGCTTCCATGTGGTTTTGCCTTCTGCTGTTTCGAACTTAATCCACGACCTCCAGGTGCCGTCACGGATATTAACCACGGGCTTA
>CAYSLN010000338.1:0-2300 GCA_964431825.1 uncultured Pirellulales bacterium
TTGCTGAATCCAAATTGCGAGAAAAAACCGGCCAGCAGGTTCTTCAAATCTGGTGCAATGGCAGCATGGAAAGTCTCGAAAGATTGCTGTCGTTAATGCAGTACCAAATGCAGGGCGGACATGCCGCCATAAGCGGCCCAGGAATAGTTGGAAGCAACCGCCAGATTCAATTGTGAAACTGGCTGATAAATTTATCAGCCAAATGTTCTTTGACATTTTTATAGTGGTAATACCCAGAATCACCAAATCGCACCAGACGCGTTAAAATCCGAAATGAGTAGTTTGTGTGCGCCCCAGGGTGAGAAAATCGATCCTGGCGTGTCTGGGGCGCCTTAAAAACGATTGTAGCAGTGTACAATGGAGACGTTCTGGGGCGAATTCATCGTTTATCTCCTTGAAGGTATAATTCATTTGGGGAGAATCTTGTCGGTGCTTTGAGAGCTTTTCTCACGGGCAAGTAAATCCTTTCCTTTCTAAGCTGTTCGTTAGTTCTTGCCGAAACATTACTACAATGAGCAGCTTGTCTTCAGTGCCTATTGGGAATGAACTACCCAATGACTTGAAGGGTAGCGAGTCATTCGTTCCCAGAAGTGCTTTAGTGCTTTTTTGTTTATAGGGAGTAGCTTGAATCTCGAAGTCCAAGTTACTCCCTCTCCTTCAAAGCTGAACAAGCTCTTTGATTGACAATACCTGAAAACTCTTGGTTCGTTGCCTAATAAGCGTAAATTCTAAAATCAGTAACAATCTATGTATCAGAGCAGGTAAATCGCTTGGACGAGCATCCAGGCGCCGGATTAACGCTCTGGTGAGCCTTAAATGCGTGTCAAAATGAGAATTTTTTGATTTTCTTTTAATTTTTAGGCGCCCTTGTTGCAATAATATAAGTGGATAATTGAAAACTGAATAAATGGGGCGGTGCATTTTTGAGGATAAGCTCTCAAAAATGGATTGTTCTATCGACCGGCAATCAAGGCCGTCCCATTCTATATTTTACGGTCGAAGGTCGAAAGGTCGAAAAATGGTAACAACGAAAAACAAATTAAAGCCAAGAGCAGTCGGGTACATCAGAGTAAGTAGTAAAGACCAAATCGAAGGCTATTCATTGGGCTTTCAGCGAGACGCAATAAAGGAATACGCCCAAGATAAATATAGCTTCAAGCACATTTACGCCGAGCCGGGCATAAGTGGTAAAACAGTCATCAAGCGAGAAGCATTCCAAGAGATGGTGCGGGACGGTATGACCGGGAAGTTTGACGTAGTCATAGTCTGGAAGCTGGATAGGTTTACGAGGGATATTGAGACAGGCGTAGCCAGTTTCTTCGGCCTAAAGAACAAAGGTATCAAGATCGTATCACTACATGAGAATCTAACGAGTGACAGTGACGATATGATGGCTTTACTTAGAACCTCTAACAAAATGAATTTAACTGATTCCAACATATTATAATGCAACCTATAGTGAGGAACGCTTCATGAATATCAGAACGCCGCTCATAACGAACTCGCAATCTGCGAAGCTGATGCAACCAGGCAAAGGTACGCTCAACTACCCAACGAGTCTTACCCAAGCCACTGCCGTTAGTAGTTCTTCTTTTGGCCAGCAACGTTTTGATATTCAAAAGTCTCAAAGCAAGCCTGTGTGGTTGCGAATCATAGCCACGATCACCCTGAACGATATCAGGTCTTTTTCGAGGTCGTCCTTGTTTGCCTGCTATTGGCGGAATTGCCTCAACCAGCGGAAGAAGTTGGGTGATATCATGACGGTTAGCACCGGTAACTGTGACTGCAAAAGGCACTCCGTTAGCATCGGTAATTACATGGTGCTTACTGCCGTTTTTACGTCTATCCGTGGGGTTTGGGCCGGTTTTTTGCCCCCCAAAACCGCTCGAACAGATGCCGAATCTACTACTGCTCGTGAGAAATCTATCCTGTCCGCTTTTCGCAACTTGTTGAGCAAGGTTTGGTGTATTTTGTCCCAAACTCCAGCGTTTTGCCAGTCGCGAAGCCTTCGCCAGCAGGTCATTCCAGAACCACAACCCATTTCCTTTGGCAGATGTTCCCAACCTATCCCCGTTCTGAGCACAAATAGTATTCCAGTCAATGCTGCACGGTCGGATATGGGTTTTCGCCCTGGATACCGAAATCTTCTTTTCTTTTTCGGAATTAATGGTTCGATGATTTCGTATAATTGGTCATCTAATATTGGTTTAGCCATGAGCAACCTCCTTATAATGATATTTGGGTTACTCATGTTATCGGTTAAAAGTGTTAATTTTCTTTCATTTTGTTAGAAGTTCTTA
>CAYSLN010000339.1:0-2280 GCA_964431825.1 uncultured Pirellulales bacterium
CGTCAAACCGCTTGGCAGCTGCTTCTTGTAATCCAGGTGATACATGCGAGTATATATCAAGCGTGACTGCTATTGTGCTGTGCCCTAGTCTTTCTTGAACTATACGAGGATGTACTCCTGCTTTGAGCATTATAGAGGCATGGGTATGTCTAGCATCGTGCAGGCGTGACGCCTTTATTCCGCACTTTCTAGCCATGTCAGACCAAGCTCGTGTTATCGTATTGGGGCGGATTGGGTAACCATCACTCTTGCTAAAAACTAGGTCGCTCTCTCTTAGTAGACTACCATCCAAGAGTCTTTCGGTTGCTGTTTTTTCGCGATGTTCCCGCAGTACTTGTGTTGTTGTTGGTGGTAATGCCACCGTACGCCGGCCCTTAGCGCTCTTGGGTTGACGGAAGATGAAAGAGCCATCATGCAACTGGTGTATAGAGCGTGATACAGATATCTGACTAGATAACAACTCAACATCTGACCATCGGAGTGCCAGCACTTCTGAGCGTCGCATGCCAGTATATAATATCATGTGGAATAAGCAGTAATATGGAGTCTGTTTGGCAGCTTCGAGAAAGATCTGTATTTCATCTTCAGCCATTATGCTAATTTCGGTTGGTTGTGGTCGGGGCGGGTGCGCAGCGTCAGCAGGATTTCGTAAAACTAGTCCCCATTCTACAGCATTTTTTAGGGCTCGGTGCAGCAAAGCATGATGATGTCGTACCGTGAGAGGATTAAGGCCACCTTGCTTGTTCAGTCGGCCATTACGTAAACAATCGGAGTAATACTTTTGCAGGGTGTCTGGTTTTAATTGCGTTATTGGAATTGCACCAAGAATTGGTATTATCCGGTTGATAATAGTGTTGTAGCCTTCCACAGTCCGTGGCGATAAATTACCCTTGATGCTATTAATCCATTCCTTGAGATACTCCGCCAACGTTTCCTTACTAGGTTTTATGAAAGTACCATTGTCAAGGTCGTGAATAAGTTTTGCCATTTGCTTTTCGGCTTCACGTTTTGAAGGACCGGCGGTTATCCACTGCTGCTTACGCTTACCGGTAGCCGGATCCAGGCCCAGCTGAAGAACGATTGTATAATTTCTGCTGCCTTTGCGTTTGATTATCCTACCTCTCATTGCATTTCCTCCATTATTGCTTCTGAATAAATTGTACCCCAATCCAAATCTGCTATGTTGTTTTCCTGTGCCAGGGGGTGCTGTTTTACCCAATCGCGCAGAGCCATTGGGCCATCGGTCTTTGCTATACTAAAACAATCGTTTATCATTTTCACTTCTTCCTCAGTAAGAGGTCGTCCTTTGGCCTGTTTTACCTCTTCGAATGCCCTCTGACGGTATGACTCCAACACTTCGGCGACAGCTTGCTGATACTTACGAGGGAACACGCCCCACCAGGCTGCTAGTGAATCATCACTCAGGAGGTCGTCATTAGCAAAGTAAAGTATATCAAGGTCTGAGGTATTCGGGTATGGCTCATTCATCTGCTCGCTTACACGTTCCCTTTCCACATAGCAGCTCACGATAAGGGATAGTAATGAGAGTCTCGACTCATCGCCAATGAATGTTCTATTGACTACCGACTCGGCGGCTGGATACAGTCGCGCGACCCACTTAGCTTCTCTTATTGTTATTTTTCCCAAAATACCTTCTTGGGCATCGCGCAGCTTAATTTTCTGTAGTTTTATCAATACCGGTATGATGGCAGGTGGGATATTGTATTGGCTACAGGCTCCTATAGTCCAGGGTTGGTCGAGGTCGCTTGGTTGTTTGTTACGAGCCTCCGATATCATCCGTGCTAGTGTATCCTCAGTCGGCGAAATCTCCCCCATCTTTTCTATTAGATCCTGAAGTCTTACTGCCAGGGCTCTACGGGGCATGTTCTTGCTGTCATGGATAGCCTGACTGATGATTAATTGTCTTATCTCCCTTGATATTTTTGGCCCCCTACCAGGTCTTCTTTGTTTCATTCTGTTTGTTCCCTATACATTATTCTATCTGTGCCTTGCATGGGTAACCTATATTCCTTAATAATATTAATATTAGTACGCCACTCTATAAAAGTCAATACTTTTTTATAAACATTTTTGGAGAGATTGCCATGGTACACAACAGGTTAAAAGAATACAGAGAAAAGGCGGGGCTTTCGCAAACCGAGCTGGGGTGGCGAGCCAAGATGGCTGGCCAGAACATCAGCGCTATCGAGCGGGGAACACTGGCGCCCTGGCCCAGGGCAAAGAAAGCACTCGCCAAAGCCCTGAATGTTTCCGAAGCAG
>CAYSLN010000340.1:0-2265 GCA_964431825.1 uncultured Pirellulales bacterium
CCATCCGTAGTCACTATGGTCCATCGTTTCTTTGAGCAGCTCGAGATTGTCCAGATAAATGCTTGTTCCCTTGGCCACTGCGCTGAGCGGGTCTTCAACCCTTTCGACCCGCAGGCCGGTGGCATTGGCCAGCACCTTATCCATCCCCCTCAGAAGTGCCCCGCCTCCGCAGATGTGTATGCCGTTGTCTATCAAATCGGCCGCCAGCTCCGGAGCCGCTTTTTCCAGTGTTCGCGTTACCGCGTCAATAATAGCCGCAATCGGCTCCTTCAGGGCCTCTCGAATCTCCTCACTGGTAATGACTATCTTGCGAGGCAGACCTGATATCGTATCCCTGCCGGCCACTTCCATTGTCAGCTCTTCTTCGAGCGGCGCAGCCGAGCCTATCTGAATCTTTACTTTTTCAGCTCTTGTCTCACCAATCAGCAGGTTGTAGGTCCTCTTGAGATGATTGATAATCGACTCATCCATATCATCGCCGCCTATGCGAATCGACTCACACGTCGCAATATCACCGAGGCTCATAATAGCAACTTCCGTAGTGCCTCCGCCGATATCTACAATCATCGACGCGGTCGGGTCGATGATGGGTAATCCCGCGCCCATACCGGCGGCCATCGGCTCGTCCACAAGATAAACCTTCCTGGCCCCTGCCCTTTCGGCGCTGTCAATAACCGCCCTGCGCTCGACTGCGGTAATTCCGCTGGGCACCGATATGACCACCCTCGGCCGGACCAGTCTTCCGCCGCGACCGTGCACTTTGCGAATAAAATAGCTGAGCATAGCTTCGGTGATTTCAAAATCGCTTATGACACCATCCTTTAGCGGTCGAATAGCGCTTATTGAGCCGGGGGTCTTGCCCAGCATTTCGCGGGCAACCAGGCCCACTGCTTCGCCGTTATTGAGGACTATATTGGTGCCTTTGCGAACTGCAACAACGGAGGGTTCATTGAGGACGATGCCTTTGCCGCGGACACAGACCAGTGTGGAACAGGTACCCAAATCTATACCCATATCCGTGCTGAACCAGCCTAATATTGTGTCCAGTAGCAAGTCAGACTCCCTTCTTGAACATCGATTGACTATGTTATATACGAAATGCTTTTCTTGTCAATAGCCAACCGACTACTGTGGGGGCAGTATAGTTCCATACTGCACGTAGCACATATAAACAACGTAGCATATGGTAGCTGCCGCTAATCCACAAGCTACGGCGAGGATAACCGTATAGAGGTTATTCAGCGGTGTAATTTTTTGGCCGGGCCCCTGTTGAGGACTCATTTAACAAACCTTAATCAATCGTCAATACGTTACTGCTTAAAACAAAAAAGCCTTAGAGATTCGTGGAAGCATTATCACTAACCATAGGCTGCTGCTGCACAAGCTCAAGCACTCCAACCGATTCGGCGACATCAACGCTGATAATAAGTATATCGCAAATGAACTGGTCACCGCGAGTTACATGGAATCTCATACCTCTTGTTACTCCGTCAGCCGAGCCGACAGAAACGGCGGCCATCGAGCTTTTCATATCAACCGAGGTAACCAGGGCCTTTATGTCAATGTCCCTGACCGGCAGGGTTGCCGCGGCCGTCTCACGCGGAACGGTTACAGGCATCGGACTTGTCGCCTGCTGACCGAGTGCCCTGAGCGGTTCATTGAGCCTGCCAAGCAGCTCGGCTTTTTCTTCCTCGAGAGCCTTTACTTTATTCTGCATGCTCTTGAGCACGGCGTCTCTCTCAAGAAGCGCGACAGAGGTTTCATCCAGCTCCTTTTTCAGCTTTACCGCTTCGGCCCGGGCTTTATCCAGCTCATCCTGTGCATTTTTAAGAAGCTGACGCTGGTTTTCTTCAGCCTGTTTAAAACCGTCGGCAAGAGCGGTCCACTTATCGGTCTCGTCCAGCAATCTTGCCACCTCGGCCTTTTGCCTGCTAAGTTCCGACGAGCTGCCGCTGAGCTGAGTTCTGAGTTCTGTAACTTGCTGGTTTAAATCCCTTTCTCTCTGGGTGAACTGAGCTTTTGCCTTTTCAAGGTCGCCATTTGCCGCATTAGTTCGCTGCTTTGTCTGCTGAAGTTCCTGACCACAATCCAGGTATCTGTCCTTGTAGCTCTGCGCACTTGCAACATAGCTGACAACAAATGCACACAATAGTACGGTTGCGAACGTGAGCAAGACAATCAGAATCTTAGTGAGCGGACTCAAAACAGGCTCCTTTCAAAAACTTGTGTCAAAAAAATTGCGTTGTTTACCCCACCCAATTTAGC
>CAYSLN010000341.1:0-2232 GCA_964431825.1 uncultured Pirellulales bacterium
TATTGTTTCTTCCTCTTCATCGCCCGGCTCACGAAAGTGAACATGAATATCGATCAGGCCCGGGGTAACCAGCTTGCCCGTGGCATCGATGACCGTTAGCTGGTTTTGAGTTTCGAGTTTTGAGCTTTGAATCTTCCCGCCGACTTCGGCAATTTTGCCATCGACAATAAGCAAATCGCACTTTTTATCGATACTATTCGCAGGGTCTACCACCCGCCCATTTTCTATAAGAAGCTGCTCAGCCATATCCTATCCGCCATAAGCTTTCATGCTATACGCTATGTTTACCAGAAATGCCGGGGAATTGAAAGAAGATTTTTAATTCGTATGTGGTATTGCACCGACCGGCGGCGAAACCACTGGCTAAATACGGACGGGTAAATACTATTTTGCGTGCCAGTCTGCACGGCGATTTTTGTGTTCCAGGAGGATTTGCAAATCATTGGCATCAATTGTGCCATCGGTATTCATATCTCCGAGCAGATAGTTTTGGGATGACTTAAGGCTGGCTGTCCAGTTCCCGAGCAGAATTACAAAATCCAATTCGTTGACAACACCATCTGAATTGAGGTCATGCCAAAAGATGCTGTCACTGTCCCGGCTCTCGCTGATGTTCCAGGCCAGGCTGTATTGCTCGGCTGCATCCATGTCCGTTTGGTAGTCCGTATCGCTACAGGAAACAACAATTTCATAATTGGCATAGTTCGGGTCTGCCCGGCAGTAAATATGCTCAACATTATCAACTTCACTGTCACTGTAGTCGAGCAAATAGTTGTTGTTTGAATTATTAGAGTCAACGGCCCAAATCTCAAGTCGCAGGTTGCTGTCTTCGGCCAAGAGCGACTCAAATGGATAAACCTTACTATAGTGTCTGTTCCAAACAACCGTAGCGGTAATAACTTTATCGGCCGGACTCGTGAGGGTAATCTTGTAGGTATTCCGCGAGTCTTCGTTTTTTTGCAGCTTGTTTAAATCCCAGCCTGTTGTTGAGACGTCACCTGGTTTATCTTGCCCGGCGGTTAGTTGTTTGTAGGCACCAACCGTATTTAACATGCCCGCTCCCTGAATGTAATCGAGAGGGACGGTGTGATCATCGTCAGTTTGGAGTCGACCCTTGTGCCAATACGGCAGCTTGTTTGCAGAGTTCAGCAAAACAGCCTTCATTACACAATTTCCGCCTTCCGACGACACAGCCAGGCTCAAATCAGGTTCTTGTTTGGCTTTTTGAACAAGCAGCCCAACGGCACCTGCAACTACCGGTGTTGAAAAGCTCGACCAGTTACCGGCCATCTCATAGCTGTTAGGTTCGTCTGCGTTTGCGGCCAGGCAATTGCCGGGAGCAACAATATCAGGCTTACATCGCCCATCTTCAGTTGGCCCGAAACTTGAGTGCTCCGGATAGGCCAATGAGAACTGTGCCAGATTGACTGCAGGATCTTCGGTGTTTACAGAATCGACGACACCAACACCGATGACATTTGCGGCCGCACCAGGATAGAGAGGCGGGTCATAAGCATCGGCGCCGTTGCCTATGCCGGATACGACAATAAGACCATGGTGCTCGGCTAATGATTCAATGCCTCTTGTCCACCAGTCTTCAAACTGGCTGCCTACGCTTGCGGTTAAAATATCTGCATTCGGCGGGTTTTGAGCGAATACATTATCGATGAGGAAATACCAGAATTCATAGACATCAGCCTGTGCCTGTGGTGCTACGCCCTGATAATAGAATTGTCCCAGTTGTGGATTAAATGCATCAGGATCCTCGCCGAACAATATTGAGCAAATGGCTGTTGAATGCGGGGAAATGCCCGAGGACATTTCGTCCAGGTCGTGGAAGCCAAACTGCTTTGTCTTAAAGCAGTTATGCCCGATGCCGGGACGATAATCGTTTTGTGGCTCGCCATCGATATATGTAATACTACGGGAGATGACCGCGAACTTAACGCCCGAACCTGTCAAGTCAGGCTCCATTTGTCTCAGGGCGTAAACTCCAACATGATTGAGCCCCTGCGGCTGCAACACTTTGTTGGTCTGAGACACCTGAGCTCCGTCGACTGTGCTCGCAGCTATTAACATCGCTGCCGAGCAAACCATCAAGCCCAACCTGAGCATTTTCTTAGTAGCTTGTATAGTAGCTTGTACCATTACCTAACTCCAGAGGTGGCGGTGAAACCCCAAAAACGACAACCTCCTCCCCCAGTTGCTGACCTCCTTAGCCCATAATTTTCT
>CAYSLN010000342.1:0-2227 GCA_964431825.1 uncultured Pirellulales bacterium
GGCCTGACTCGCTCTTTATTTATCATAGGAATCAACTTTGAAGTCTGTTCAGCAAGTTGGTCCCATTGCGCCTTGGCAATACCGTGCTCTTCGCCGAGCACATCAGCAGTTGTGTTTTTATAGTAAAGACTGATTCGAGATTCTGCCATATCAAGATTCCTCTTCTATCGTTAACCCACTATATCTTAAGATTGTATTTATACAATCAAACGATTTCTCTTTGCAAGTGTTATTTAGAAATGAACGATTCGAGGGTACAAGTGATTTATATTATCGAAAGGTCGGCGTATTTTAGCATAAGTGATTTTGTTTGTCCCGTATTAAACCTGACTACGACAACGCTGTTCTCACCCATATCAATGAACTTTTTGACCCGGCCAAGGCCGAAAGACTTGTGTCGTACCAGCTGGCCCGGAACAAAATCAGGTGCGGTATCGCCGCTCTCGTAATCATCATCATAAAACTCGTCTTCTTCAATTTGTTCGGTTATTTCCAGGCCGAGCTCGAAAAGAAACTGGGAGGGTATGGTTCGCAGCATCTGGCCCCGCACTGTTCTATATCGGGCACAACTAATATTCAGGCCGGTTTTGGCGCGTGTTATGCCGACGAAAAACAGTCTTCTCTCTTCCTCAAGGTCATCACCGCCATCGCTACTCCTCTCGTGGGGCAGCAGGCCCTCTTCCAGCCCGACGATGAAAACGTTTTCAAATTCGAGCCCCTTGGCAGCGTGCAAAGTCATCAACGCAACACGGTCGCTCGATGCATCATAACTGTCAACATCACTAAAGAGTGATATTTGCTGCAAATAATCCAGTAGTGAGGGCTGTTCTGTTTGCTGGTCATAATAGGCTGCGGCGTTTATCAGTTCCCTGACATTATCCAGCTCGCTTTGTCCCTCAGAACGGGCTGCTTGTAGGAACTTTTCGAGACCTGATTCGACAAAGACACGCTCTGCAAGCGGCGCAACGTGGCCAGTAGCATCTTTCCCGAACTGCTCAAGCATATTAGCAAAAGCTGCAAGTTTAGTTTTCGCTGCCTTAGAAAGACTTTCGTTCTGCTCGGTTTTCTTCATCGCCTCGAAAAAGCTAATTTTGTGTCTGGCGGCATAGGCACGAACTCTGTCTATTGTTACTTTGCCTATGCCGCGGGCAGGTGTGTTTATAATGCGCAGCAGTGCAATCTCATCGCTGGGATTGGCGAGAACTTTCAAATAGGCGAGCAGGTCGCGGATTTCCTTTCTGTTGTAGAACTCCACGCCGCGAATGACCTGGTATGGTATTTTACTCCGGATAAACGCCTCTTCAAGCAGCCTGCTCATGGCATTAACACGATAGAACACGGCTATATCATTTAGAGATGCACCTGTATCGGCCAGCTCTTTTATCCGCTGGGTAACAGCCTGGGCCTCTTCAACTTCGTCCTCGAAGGTTGTTATGCAAACATCCTTCGAATGAGGTCTTGTAGGAACGAGCTTTTTTTCTTTTCGATTCTGGTTTCGAGCTATCAAACTATCTGCAACTTCGAGGATGTTCGGCGTACTGCGGAAATTTTCCTCCAGTTTAACAACAGTAGCATCGGGCCAATCGCTCTCAAAGACCAATATGTTGCGAATGTCAGCTCCACGCCAACGGTAAATCGACTGGTCCGGGTCACCGGTTGCACAAATATTGCTGTGCTGCGAGACCAGGGCTTTGGCGATTTTATACTGGGCGTGGTTGGTATCCTGATACTCGTCGATGAGCAGGAATTTGAAACGATTTCCAAGCTCGCTACATACATCGGGATGTTCCTGGAGCAAAAAAGCAGCCTTCATCAGCAGGTCATCAAAATCCAGGCCGTTTCGCTCGGACAGGATGCTTTGATAGCGAGTATAAATTTTGGCTAACGCCTTTGAAAAAAAATCGTCGGCTTCTGCTTTCAAAGAATCAGTATCAATCAACCTGTTCTTCAGGGTGGATATCGCATCGAGCATTCGAGCGGGTGGAAAGTTGGTGGTATCAAGCTCGCAATCCTTCACGGCCTGCTTGATACACCTGCTCTGGTCAGAATCATCGTAGATACTAAAATTGGGATTTATCCCGGCCTTGTCAGCATACCGGCGGAGGAGCCTTACACATAAAGAGTGGAAGGTGCTGATATGTGCACCTGCGGAGGCACCGAGAGTGGTCGCTCTCTGGCGCATTTCATCGGCGGCTTTGTTGGTGAAGGTTATTGCGCAAATATTGTA
>CAYSLN010000343.1:0-2223 GCA_964431825.1 uncultured Pirellulales bacterium
GAAAGTTGGTTGGATAGTGCAAGCGAACGTGCCTATCAACCTGCTTTTTGCCAAATGCTATCAGCACGAGGCCACACTATTATTCATAGCACCAGACACGCCCAACTTGAATTTGGGAAAGATGTTTTGACGATAGACCCTGACGGTACTCCCTGCGCGTACCAACTAAAAGGAAATCCCGGGTCAAGATTAACATTGCAACAATTTACAGGGATACAAGCTCAAATCGTCCAACTGGTTACTCAGCCCATAGTTTTTCCAGGTTTGCCGATCCGGTCGCATAACACTTATTTAGTCACCAATGGTATCGTTGAAGAGGAGGTCCATATAGCTTTAGATGAACTTAACCGTGGATTCCTTGCCGCCAAAACGTTGGGGAAACCTACTGAAATATTAGCAAGAGGCCATCTCATTAAATGGGCAAATGACTTAGGAACTAGTCTGTGGCCTTCGGAATTGGAAGATGTTAATCACCTGCTACAATTGCTTGTTACTAAAGGGGATGAGATATTCCCTGCACAGTTATTAAATGATCTATTGATTCCTCTGCTTTACTTAGGTAATGATGACCAAAGAAATCCACCATCAGAAAATGAACTTAGACGCAGAATAACCAGCGCCGGTATATTAACGGCCGTAAGCCTCCGGAATTTTTCACAAACGCAAAATTATTGGGCAATCATTTCAGCCTGGGTAATCTATTCCGCATACGTCATCGGTGCATGTGAAAGATTTCAGAAGAGTTACGCGAGAAATGCAAAGGCCTCAGTAGAGATCGCACTTGATGTGATATTTCTCAGCCTCTCCCAATTGTGTGACGAACTGCGGAATCGAACTCATTTGGTTGAAGGTAACCCACTTGTTGACAGCTTTATATACAAGGGAAGATATACTCTGTTGGTCGCGTTAATGACAATTTATTGGTTTTGGTCTGAAGAGAAAGGATGGCCGGACAAGGAGCATCGTGATTTTATCGAAACATTCATTCCAAGAACCCCCGACAAACTCTATTTTTGGGGTGAAGGTGCTCTCCCACAACTTCTAATTCATTTGTGGTATCTTAGAACTACTGATTCTTCCATTATACCAGACATGCTCCTGGCTTCTTTGTTAAATCAGATCATACGCTTGAGTATCGATGATAAATCAAATGGGATACCAAGCCCATACTACACTTTTGAGGATGTATCCAGACATAGCCTCAGGAATTTCCTGGCGCTTAAGGAAGACCCCTTTCGTGGAGATGACTTTCGAAATTCTTCTTTTTCTGCACTTTCTTTGATGCATTTGCTTGTTAGAACGAACTTAAAACAAACTTGCAAGTCAATTTGGCCGAATTTTAGCAGGCTGAATTTTAAATATTTTTCACCTGCTAAAAACTGGATGTTCTGTCTCAAAGAGGCACTGGGCGGCAAGGAAATTACTGAACAACCAAAGTTGACAAAGAAATGGGACGAACTTGTTAATGAAGCTCGTGATGTTTCAGGAACAGGCATTCCAAAGGCTCTGAAAGAAAACCGATATCTTTTGTTTCTCTTTGTTTTATTGTTTCCATATAGAGCAACCCCTTCAGCTGTTAGATTTCTTGGAAGGCAGTTTAACGACTCTTGGTTTATTAGAGACCCTGTGGGTGCGCGATAGGAGGTCGAATCTTTATTCTTGACTAGGACTGAAAGGAGGATCAGGTGATGAATGTGAAGCGGATTGTGATTTCTGGTGTGGTGATTTGGATTGTGGGTTCCATATTAGGTTATTTGACGTGCGGGTGGCTGTTTAACTGGATCTATGAGTTGCCGCCGAATATCTGGCAGGATCCGGCAGTCATCATGAGTGCCGGCAATTTTATCGGCTCGAATATCATCGGGATTATCCGGGGTATACTCTTTGCCTTGGTCTTTGCCGTACTCTACAAGGGGATTCCCGGCAAGGGGGTGGTCAAGGGGATGATCTACGGCGTCCTCATGTGGCTCGTGGGGGCGCTGTCCGGCATGTCGACCATGCCCTTCTATATGACCATCGCGACCGGAGTGGTTATCTACTGGATCATCCAGGCCTTGGTCCTCAATGTCATCAGCGGCGCTATTGTCGGCGCTATATATAAAGAGAAAAAGAAGCGTCGCCGTTAATCTCCGGTTTAGAGAGACGTGCTCAGCCTAGAACGAGATAGAGGAAGGAGGCATTGGCGATCTTCCGGTAAACAGACCTCACCCAGCCTGATGATCG
>CAYSLN010000344.1:0-2216 GCA_964431825.1 uncultured Pirellulales bacterium
ATTATGGCGAAGACCCTTTATATAATTGACGGCCACGCACACATCTACGCCGCCTATTTCGCCAAGATGGGCGGTCAGAAGACCAGCCCAAATGACAAGCTGACCAGCCCCTCTGGTGAGCCGACCCAAGCAACCTATATTTTCAGCACTGCTGTTCTAGGCCTTGTACGCAACCAAAAGCCAGATATGCTCGTCGTGGCGATGGACAGCAAGGCCCCGACTTTCAGGAGTGAAATTTACGCCGAATACAAAGCCAACCGTCCATCGATGCCCGATGATATGCCTGCGCAGATAAACCGAATCGAGCAGATTCTCGAGGCAATGAACATACCTATACTTCGGCTCGATGGCTTCGAGGCTGACGACATAATCGGAACAATTGCAAAGAAGGCCTCTGTGGACGGTATTGACACATATATTTGTGCTAAAGATAAGGATATGTATCAGCTTGTCGATGACCATATCTATATCTTCGATATGAAGAAAGGTGAAACTCTTGATGATGACACACTATACGAGAAATATAAAATTCATCCTAAAGATTTCATTGATGTTTTGGCACTACAGGGTGATTCTTCTGACAATATCCCAGGCGTACCGCTAATCGGAGAAATGAACGCCGTTAAGATGATTCAACAATACGGTTCTCTCGATAAATTATATAAACACGCCGATGAAATCAAAGGCAAACGTGGCGAAAATCTACGAAATTTTAAAAAGCAAGCCTATCTAAGCAAAAAGCTTGTGACCATTGATTGCAATGTCCCGCTGGAGATCGACTACGAAGACTTGGCCTTGGAGGAATTCGACAAAGACAAACTCACCCGAATTTTCACCGAGCTTGGCTTCAAGCGTCTGCTCACGCAACTATCTCTGACAAGCGAATCATCACCTGTGCAGGATACGGAGCACGGGACACCAGAAACGAAATTGAGGGAACCTGCTTCTGCCAAAACAGTCGCTCACGATTACCAGCTAATAGACACAGAGGATAAATTCAATAAATTCTTATCCGGCCTCAGAAAGCAAAAATTATTTGCCATCGACACCGAAACTACTTCCCTGAACGCTATGCAGGCCGAACTCGTTGGTATCAGTTTCTCATGGCAGCCACATAAAGCTTTTTATCTGCCGGTTAGATCTCCCCTCAGCTCACAACATCTGGACACAAAAGAAGTCCGCAGAGAGCTGGCACCAATACTGGCGGATGAAAAAGTGAAAAAAATCGGCCAGAACATAAAGTATGACTTACTCATCCTTGAAAACGCCGCAATGCCCGTCAAGGGTGTTCACTTTGATACAATGGTCGCTTCGTATTGCCTTGACTACAACCGAAGCCATTCGATGGACAACATGGCGCTGGATTTCTTAAATTACCAGTGCATCCCTATCTCAGCTCTTATCGGCAAGGGAAAGAACCAGCTCACCTTTGACATGGTGGATACAGTCGCAGCTTGTGAATATGCCGCGGAGGATGCCGACATTACTTTTCAGCTTTATATTTACTTAAAAGACCACCTTGAGAAAGAACCTCTGCTGAAAAAGTTATTTTACGATTTGGAGATGCCTTTAGTCTCGGTCCTGGCAGCTATGGAATACAACGGCGTCTCACTTAACACTAACCTGCTGAGAAAAATGTCCGGTAAAGTTACCGAGACACTCGAAACCATCACCGAGCAGATTTACGAACACGCCGGCACCAGTTTCAACATAGATTCTCCAAAGCAGCTCGCCGAGATTCTCTTCGACACACTCAACCTGACACCCGTTCGCATCGGCAAATCCGGCCGGAGCACAGATGCCGGGGTACTCGAACAACTACTCGACGAGCATCCTGTTATTGAACTCGTCCTTCAGTATCGTACTTTGAGCAAATTAAAAAACACCTATGTGGACAAGCTCGGTTCACTTATAAACCAACGAACCAGCCGAGTGCATGCCTCCTTTAACCAGACCATTACCGCCACCGGCCGACTAAGCTCCAGCAACCCCAATCTGCAAAATATCCCCATACGCACCGAGCTCGGTCGCAAAATCCGCGCTGCATTTATCCCGGCAAAGAAAAACGACTGTATCCTCAGCGCCGACTATTCACAAATCGAGCTGCGCCTGCTGGCACATTTTTCAAAAGATAAGGCTATGGTGGCCGCCTTTGACGCCGATAAGGATATTCATCGCTTCGTAGCCTCGCAGATTTATGATGTCCCAATCGAAGA
>CAYSLN010000345.1:0-2212 GCA_964431825.1 uncultured Pirellulales bacterium
CCTGATGATAATCAGGCGTGCCGCTTAAGCTTTTCAACAGAGCATATTGACTATTGTTTTGAAATGAAAACTATCAGAGGTCAATAGGATGGCACAAAAGGGAAAGATATACCCCACACGAGATAGCAAACTAAAAGTGTCAAAGGCTTGGCAATACGAATGGATGATGCTAAATGGGTGCTTGGTAAAAATTAAGGATTATGAAAATAAAGATACTGTAATATATAATGCACTCATCGAAGCTTTTTGTGTTCACCTAAGAAATTTCATCGAATTTTTCCATCGGAGAGACAAACGTCCTTTTTGGGCGGATTACTTATCAGGCAAGACAATTCCATTGAAACATAAACTGGATAAATATGGGGGCAAGATCAACGATCTCTTATCTCATTTAACATATAAACGCCTAAACTACAATGAATTGAAGAAAAGATGGCCCGTACTTAAAATTGTGGAAGAAGTTAATGAAAATATGTTTCAGTTTATTGATGCAGCAGATAAGAATCTACTTTGCGATGAAATAAAGATGTACAAAAAGCAATTAGAATATAGTAATACGATTAGACATAGCCGATTTACTGGCACGACAAACGGTGCTATAGGTCAATCAAAGTTAGTTAGTAAAGACCATTGATATTGGGCAACGATATAGACAATTCATTTATGAAGCTTGCGATTGAGCAGGCGAAGGTCGCTGAGGAAAACGGCGATGTTCCGATTGGGGCGGTTATTATCTACAAAGGGCAAATCATCGGCAAGGCATACAATCAGCGTGAGCAGCTCAAGGATCCGACAGCGCATGCTGAGATAATCGCTCTGACGCAGGCGGCGGCGTATATGAGAAGCTGGCGGCTGGATGGGTGTACGATGTACGTCACTCTGGAGCCATGTGCGATGTGTGCAGGCGCTTTGGTTTTGGCAAGGATTGACCGGTTGGTTTACGGCTGTGACGACCCAAAGGCAGGGGCTGTAAGAAGTTTGTATAATATCGTTCAGGATGAGCGGCTGAACCATCGGGTTGATGTTTTAAGCGGTGTTTTGGCTGATGATTGTGCTGAGTTGCTGCGGGAATTTTTCCAGAAAAGGCGGAGCGAAAATTCAGCCGTGAAAGAGGACAGGGCCGATGCTCAGCCGGGATTCGACTGAGCCGTTTGTTTGTGGGCACAATGAGTTGGCTGGAATTTACATCCGAACAAACCTGGATTTATCCGGTAGGTAGTTAAAGGTGCAGGATGTAGAATCCTGCCGGTAGTTTAAAACATAAGCATAACGGGCGGAGGTTATAATGCAATACGGACAGAAAAAAGTTGTAGTAATTGGTGCCGGTTCAGTCGGTACTACATATATATATGCGCTGTTGCCAACCGGAGTTGCCGGACAGATTGCGATTGTTGATATAGACGAGAAGCGTGTAGAGGGCGAAGTTATGGACCTGTCACACGGTTTGCCTTTCATACCGCCGGTTCTCGTCAAACACGGTGACTACTCCGATTGTGCCGATGCCGACCTTATCGTTGTGACTGCAGGTGCAAAGCAGGCATCGGGCCAAACGCGTCTCGAATTGATACAGCAAAATGCCCAGATTGTCAGATCTGTCTGCAACAGGATAGCGGAATATAACAGCTCAGGCGTAGTGGTCATCGTGACAAATCCGGTTGATGTGCTAACCTACGTTGCTCTAAAGGAGCTGAAGTGGCCGAGCCAGCGTGTACTCGGCTCGGGCACTGTATTAGACAGCGCACGCTTTAAGTATCTTCTCAGCCAGCATTGTAAAGTCGACGCGAGAAATGTTCACGCTTATATAATCGGTGAGCACGGTGACTCAGAAGTGCCCGCCTGGAGTCTGAGCCATATAGCGGGGGTGCCACTTAAACAGTACTGTAATATCTGTAAAGTTTGTGACTATAAGCAACATCATCTCCAGATAGCAGAGCAGGTTCGCAATTCCGCCTACCACATAATCGATTATAAAGGCTCAACGTATTATGGGATAGGCCTGTCATTAGTCAGGATAACACAGGCAATTCTGCGAAATGAAAACAGTGTTCTGACGGTATGCAGTTTGCTGAAAGGCGAATATGGTATTGGGGACGTATGCCTGAGTGTGCCGAGTATAGTCGGAGCAGGTGGGATAAAAAGCATTATTAACGCCAAACTTGCTGGAGATGAACAAAGGGCCTTACACAGCTCCGCAGAAATGATTAGAAAGGTT
>CAYSLN010000346.1:0-2181 GCA_964431825.1 uncultured Pirellulales bacterium
GCTGAGCTGTATTCGGCATATATGTATCTGTCGATGGAGTCATATTTCAAATCGGCGAACCTGAACGGATTTGCCAACTGGATGAGAATACAAACACAGGAAGAGGTAATGCACGGGATGAAGATTTATGACTTCATCAATGAACGCGGTGGCAGAGCAATATTGAAGGCCATAGAGGGGCCGCCGACAAAATGGAAATCGCCGCTGGCGGTTTTCGAGGCGATTTACGCCCACGAGGAAAAGGTCACAGGGCTGATTAACAAGCTTGTGGACCTGGCCATTAAAGAAAAAGACCACGCGACAAACACGTTCTTGCAGTGGTTTGTCAACGAGCAAGTCGAGGAAGAATCGAGCGCCGATGCAATAGTACAACAACTGAAAATGATGGAAAAGGCACCGGGCGGGATGTTCATGCTCGACCGTGAACTTGGTCAGAGAGTGTTTACGCCGCCCGCAACTGCAGGAAAATAATAACGGGTACGTTTTTTAATGGTGATGAAGTTTTTAAGGTGGTTGAGCAGGCATAAATGGGAAGAGAAGGTTTAAGTCCTAATTAATCAAGAAAGGGGGCACAAAAATGAGTAAGTCAAAAAAGTTGACAACTGCATTCGGGATACCGGTTGGCGACGACCAGAATTCCATGACTGCCGGGGCCCGGGGGCCAATTCTCATGCAAGATGCGCATCTTCTGGAAAAACTGGCTCATTTCGACCGGGAGCGCATCCCTGAGCGAGTGGTTCACGCCAAGGGTGCCGGAGCGGGTGGCTACTTCGAAGTTACCTCAGATGTAACAAAGTATACCAAGGCAAAGTTTCTTTCAAAGGTAGGTAAGCAGACTGAAGTCTTCGCGCGATTTTCCACTGTGGGCGGCGAAAAAGGTTCGGCTGATGCTGCTCGTGATCCTCGCGGCTTCGCTGTTAAGTTCTACACTGAGGACGGGAACTACGACTTCGTAGGGAACAATACTCCCGTCTTTTTCATCCGTGACCCTCTGAAGTTTCCCGATTTTATCCATACGCAGAAACGGCACCCAGCGACCAACTGCCCGGACCCTGATATGTTCTGGGATTTTCTTTCACTGACTCCGGAATCAATCCACCAAGTCACTATTCTGTTCTCCGACAGGGGGACACCTGCAACTTACCGCTACATGAACGGCTACAGTAGTCACACCTTCAAATGGTACAACGGAAAGGGCGAGTACTTCTGGGTACAATATCATTTCAAAACGGACCAAGGCATAAAGAACCTTACAAAAGAGGAGGCAGGTCGCTTATCGGGAGAGGAACCTAATCACGCCACAAAGGATTTGTATGATGCTATCGAAAGGGGCGAATACCCAAGCTGGACGCTACAAATGCAGATTATGACCCCCGAACAAGCCAAAGATTACCGGTTTGACATCTTTGATATAACCAAGGTGTGGCCCCACAAGGATTTTCCTCTAATCGAGGTAGGCCGGATGGTGCTAAACCGCAATCCAAAAAACTACTTCGCCGAAGTTGAACAAGCTGCGTTTTGTCCTGGTAATCTGGTACCCGGAATTGCGGCCTCGCCTGACAAGATGCTGCAGGCGCGCATCTTGTCGTACCACGAAACTCACATTCACCGTCTGGGGCCCAACTATCACCTTTTGCCGGTAAACTCGCCAAAGGCCGCCTCCGAGAACAGTTACCAACGAGATGGTTTTATGCGTGTTGACGATAACGGTGGTTCCGGTCCGAATTACTGGCCCAACAGTGCCGGAGGTCCTGCACCAGATCCGAAAGCCTTAGAACCACCCTTCGAGGTATCCGGCCAAGCAGCCCGCCACGCCTTCACGCACCCGAACGACGATTTTGTACAAGCCGGCAATCTCTACCGCGACGTCATGACCGATGAGGACCGCGAACACCTCGTGGGTAACATTGTAAGTCACCTCGGCGGTGCTCAGAAACGAATCCAATTGCGCCAGGCCGCAGTGTTCTATAAGGCAGAACCGGAGTATGGCCAACGTATAGCCAAAGGATTGGGTTTGGACATAAAGGAAATTACGAAGCTGGCAGCAATGTCCCAAGAAGACAGGGCCAAAGCGACGGCTAAATGAACTTAGATTCTGATTTTTTTATTAAAAACAAAAGAACTACGAAGAGCCACAACTGAAAGGAGAAGAATAATGGGAATGCCTTTTAGCGCAGATGA
>CAYSLN010000347.1:0-2181 GCA_964431825.1 uncultured Pirellulales bacterium
TTGCTAACAAAAGATTATTTAAAGATGAAAGGGGAACGAAAATGAAAAAGCTACAGTTACTAATTTTGGCAGGTTTAATTGTTGTTTGCGTATCGGTATACGCGATTGCCCAGCCCAGAGGCGGGCGAGGCTATGGAGCCAACAGGATGCAGGGCGGCAGGCCCGGCATGCAGGCCGAGCACGGGGTCGAGATGATTCTCAGACTAAAAGAGCAGCTCGACCTTACTGAGGGGCAGGTTTCGAAATTAGAGGCTATCGAGGTAGAAGTCAAAGCCGGCAACGAAGCTGTCCAGGCCAAGAGAAATACCCTCCAGGAAGCAGTACAATCCAAAGCTACAGAAAATGCTATCCGTACTATAGCGACCGAGCTTGGTAAGGCACTGGGCGATCAGGCAGTTCTTCAGGTCAGAACTAAAACCAAACTCGACGGGATTTTAACATCTGCCCAAAAAGTAAAGCTGGAAGAACCAAAGCAACAACGCGGTATGAACAGAGGTGGACAAAGCCGGGGTGATTCTGCCGGAGCATGGACTCCAGAGACAGCATTTGCGAGGATTGACTCTAATGGAAATGGTTCCGTCAGTCTTGATGAGTATAAGTCTCATATTGAGCAAATGAGAGAGCGCATTGGTGGCGAAGGCTTAAGAGGACGTGGAGAGTCAAGAGGCCAATTTGGACGAAGGCCCAGATGACCTTCATAAGGGACCTACTGACCAACGAGTTGTTGTTAGATTAGGATTTTTCTGTCTGTTGGATGCAAAATGTGCTACTGCGGACAGTTGGGACTTGTAGCGGATAATGACAGCGGATGCTTTGGAAATACGCAAGGAAACAAAAAAGAACCGGTAAAAGATTTATCCGATTCGAGCAGGTTTACCCCTTATCTGCCTTGTTTGTGCTGTCAACCCAGCCAGTTCCCAACTGCCCGCAGGCTGCATAAATCCTCTGGCCTTTTTTGAAACGAACGCTAGTTTCGAGGCCTGCCTGCTGCAGCACTCGGACAAAACGCTCGATACTTACCCGAGAGCTGGCTGCAAATTCACAATGCTGGTGCGGATTATACTCAATCAGATTCACATTGCATTGGATGTCACGCAGATGCCTGACTAACATCTCAGCGCACCGGACCGAATCATTTACTCCCCTGACCATAACGTATTCGAAAGTGACACGCTGTTTTGTCTTTCTCTGATAGGCCTTCACCGCATTGAATAGTTCGGAGATTGGATATTTTGTGTTAACAGGCATGAGTCTCGTTCGCAAGTCATCGGTTGGCGCATTAAGCGATATCGCCAATCGTGGATGGATATCCTCGTCGGCCAGCTTTTTAACTGCCGGTGCTATCCCGCAGGTACTGATGGTCAGATGCCGTATACCAATGTTTTTTCCTGCGGGGTGGTTGAGTATCCTTACCGATTTGACTGTGTTATTGTAGTTCAGCAGTGGCTCGCCCATACCCATATATACTACGTTGCTGACTGTGCCGTTTTCTTTCTGGACGATGTTGACTTGGTCGACGATTTCTGCGGCGGTCAGATTTCGACAGAAATCGAGTTTTGCTGTGGCACAGAACGCGCAGCCCAGCGAACAGCCAACCTGAGTCGAAACGCAAAGCGTTCTGCGCTTGTCATCGAGCAGCAAAACAGTCTCAATCCTTCCGCCGTCACGCAGTCCAAATACATATTTGACAGTACCATCTTTGTCGGTGAGTTTTTTCAGGACAGCGAGCTGTGAAATGTAATAGCCCTGCTCGGTAAGTTGGCTTCGAAAGTTCTTGCTTAGAGGAGTAATTTGCAAAATCTCTATGACAGACTCAACGTGAATGAATTTAAAAATGTATCCTGCCAGGTATTTTTCCCCGTCCAACTCGACAACTATATGCTCAAGCTCATCCGGAGTTTTATCTTTTAGGTCTTTGCTCATATCTTAGTAGTATATCAAGTAGCGGTTCGGTTGTCGAAGAGGACGAGGCGATATGAAATTTAATTACAAACAACTATAGTGCGTTAAAAAACAGGATATGGTATCAGAATCTTTCCCAGTGAATCACGAAAGGAAGCGGAGACCTTGCGGCTCAATCATCCTCACTATCGGTAGAGACATAACCGCGCTGGCCCTCGTTTACATATGCATGCTCTGTTGAATCCTCGTCGTTATCTGAGCCCTGCTCCTCTGCCTCCA
>CAYSLN010000348.1:0-2177 GCA_964431825.1 uncultured Pirellulales bacterium
AAAATCAAATAGCAATCCGTCTTCGTCTGATGGACTACGCCGCGACGCTAACACGAAAGCAAAATTGCATATCAAAAATCAAAAGTGTTAAAAATTGTGGTACTGCTTCGCAAAGATTTCGTCGGTGGTGTCGGACGGCCAGCATGAGGTGCCTTATAGGCACATAAATAAGAGCAGGCAATTTGAATAGCGTTTCTGCCGGAGGCCAGGATAGGTTCGACAAGCTCACCAGGGGGAGAGTCATTTGGCATTACGCTGGAGTGACGCAGTTCCTGGAATTTTTACTGCACGATATTTTTTCTTCAGCGCTTATTTTAATCAGATTCGTTTAATAATTTTTCAAGTATTTCACGTGCTTGCACAGAATTAGGGTCTATCTGTAAAGCGAGACGGAGTTCTTCAATCGCTTCTTGCTTTTTTCCTTGCATACTTAAAAGGTAACCAAGGTTACCGTGGATAACCACAGAATCCGGCATAAAAGTCAATCCCTTGCGGTACAACGTCACTGCCTTGTCAACCTTACCCTGCTTACAGAGCAATATTGCCAGATCATGATATGCTATCAAATGTTCTGGCTGTAATCGCAATGTTTGATAATAATGTTCTATAGCCTTATCGAATTTACCTTGCTTTTCATATGCTATGGCTAAATTATTATGTGCCTGTCTGCAGGCGGGATGGATTTGTAAAGCCCTGAGATTATGGTCGATAGCAGCATTCAGATTGCTCATTTTCCCTAATAGACCACCTAAAACAGCATGATATTCGTAATAATCTGTATATTCCACGGCTATAGAGTATTGTTCCGCTCCCGCCCGGTAGTCTTTCAGTCCAAAATTTAAAAAATGACCGTATTTCTGGCGCAGGAGCCAATCTTCTTTATTATCCTCAATCGCCGAGCGATACTGACCAGATGCTTTTTTAAGGGCTTCCGGCGTTAGATTATCTTTATATTCTTTTAGCTTTTGCTCAATTCGCTCAACCTGCTCCTTGTGGTAAAGTTGATTGGTGAATGGTGCTTTTTTTATAAACTCATTGAGAATCCTATCGGCAATTTTATATTTATCCCAATCAGTATAGGCTAAAACTTGGGCACACTCTGTTTCGGTCAGCAGTTGACGTATGCTTTCCTTTTGATTCTTTATTCGCTCCGGAAGTATCTCTTCGACCTGCGTACAAATTGCCTTGGCCAGAATATAATTACCTTCGAAATTCAAATGAACGTGCTCATAAAAAAGTTCCTCGCCCGGCGTTTTATTAGAACTGTTCTTTTCAAAAACCTCAACGGCATCCACAAGATAAACGCCCTCATCATCCCTGTCAGCCGCAGTCCGCCGAATAATCTCGTTTATCCGCGTGTCGGCGCGGAAGCGAAGGGTATCCAGCTCGCGTGCTTGAATATAGTACTCTCGGGCCTTGTCATAATTGCCTATCATCTCGTAACAGCGACCCATCCGAAACTGTAGGTCGGCGTAATAGTCATCAATTTGTGCTGCTACTAGATAGTTAGCTATCACCTGGGTGTATTTCCCGGCTGTTTCGTATGCTACTGCCTGTTGATAAATATCTTCCCACTTGGTTTTTTCCGACTCGGTCAAATTTGGTCGGTGTAGGGAGGCAAAGGGCGGACAATCCTTCAGATTGCTGCCTACGGTACAAAAAATTATCTTGGCTCCGCTTTGACAGGCGATGTGCTTTATGTCTTCCATATTTCTTTCGAAATGTTGGTAAACGCTTTCAAGACGAGGGTCGTCCTCACGGATTTGATTTTCCATGAACATTACCAAACCGCGCCATACCTGTGAAACATTGTTTGAGCCGCTTACCCATCCTGCCAGATTCGTTAACAGTTGCCCCACCTTGGTAGCTTTAAAGAATATGTCGAAACGAATGAAAGACAAGTTATCTGAAAGGGGGGCAAAGACGGTTCCGGCGCCGTACGGCCCGGTCACTTCGTTGTTACCCATATATGCGACGAATAGATCGGCGTCGTGACGGGCACAGTCTTCTGCAATCTCGACAATCACGTGAGAATTTATGGCCGTCGTTGCAGTGATAATGACCTCAAAATTTGTTTGTGGATACCGATGACGTAGCATCGCTTGTAGAATCCGTCCGAAACAATATGCTACGTCTGGTTCGCCTGCTGCAGCAGATCCACCTAACACAAAGACACG
>CAYSLN010000349.1:0-2160 GCA_964431825.1 uncultured Pirellulales bacterium
GTTAGGGCGCACAAAATATTTTTGAAAATTAATATAACTTTCTGATTAAGAACATCTAAAATTGGTAACGCCATTTCGCCTGCTTGTAAGTGTAAATAATCCTGAGTTAAGAATTGCTTGAGGTAGCCAGCCAGGAATGTGTGGCCATACTGCTAAATTCCCTTCTGCTTTCAATACACGATGAATCTCGGGCAAAAGTCGGTTCAAGGGAATCATCGGTGCAGGTATCACTCCAAACAGTAATACAGTGTGAAAGCTTCCAGCATCCAATCCAGTATCCATGGCATTACCTTGGACCACACGGACATTTTTCAAGTTAGCCTCCTGTACCTTTCTTGATACAAGTTCAACAGATTCATGTAAAACGTCCATGGCAGTCAAACTTCCTCGTTCACCAAGTAATTGTGCTGTTGGTATTGTAAAATAACCTGTACCACATCCTAATTCCAACACGTTTTGACCTGGAACAAGGTCAGCACCATTTAGGATATTTTGCGGTGGAAAGAATCGATATCGAAACCTGCTCTCCATGCCCGCTGCCAGTATTTTTATAATTAACTTTCCGAAATTCGATCTTGCAAGGGTTTCTGTATCCATGTAATATAATCCTTTCGTTAATATTAATATTTATTTGTGTGCGCCCGAACGATCAAGATCACCGATGAGCGCCGGAAGTAAAGTGGTGAGATGGAACACTTCTCTAAAGTCATAGCAAGGCTTCGACAGGCAACGCGGGGCTCTCATTCCGTGCATCGTCTTTTTAGGTAAAAAGTGAATCACAACACATGCTCTCCACTCATAGGCTCAGGCGCAGAATGCGATGCGGCTTTCAATCTGCGATGGTGCTTGCTCGCCAATGCAATAAACTTGCCAAATGGACCGACCGCGATCCCAGCGAGCAAGACCATTCCGATGTCGGGCTGATTTGTGACCAGGATGTGCAAGGGCGTCTTTGCCAGAATTGGCACTATGATGATCAAAGCAATGCTGATGCCTATGGACAATGCAATGGAACAGAACGCAGCAGTTGATCGCGGAAATCGCAACGGACGGTTCAGACGGTTCCACGACCAGACCGTCTTTGCGAAGCCGACAAGGATGATAAGCAGCAGAGCCAGAGCACCGAGTCGAATCCATCGCTCCGTCCGCTTGGGTATAGGCGCCGGCAAGTATAGCAAGATGCGCAGTGCGCCATCTCGGATCTGATCAGCTGCTGTAAAACTGTTCACACCGGTTAGTACCACGATGCCCAGTTCGTCCTCAGGCAGGAGTGCCATGGAGGAACTGAACGATGAAGTGAGCCCGCTATGTCTCAAAACCGTGCGATTGTTTCGCTTCATCCGGTACCAGCCCATCGCATACCCCTTGTCACCTTCGGGCGGCGAGTGCATAAGCAGCAGGGAGTAGCTAGATAATCGCAATGCAGATGATTCCGCCTGCAAATGTGCCGAGAGAAAACGCCCCATGTCTTCGCCTGAAGCGCGAATGAATCCGGAGGGAACGCCACCCGGTCTTGGCACCGGTTCGGCGAGGGGAACGGAGGGCCAGAAAAGAAACCGATGTCCTTGAGCAAGCATTTCGCGCTCTTGATACTGGGAAGCCGCCGACGCCGAGGCCATGCCGAGCGGCATGAAGATGTTGTGGGTCAGGTATTCGTCGAAGCTCAATCCAGAAACACGCTCAACAATCTTGCCGAGCAGCGCGTAGTTCAGATTTGAATAGTTGAACCGAGTCCCCGGGCTATACGCAGTGGCGACACGTACTTTGCCGGTGGCACTCGGATTCTTGAAACCTTGTGCTCGCGTTAATCCGCTCCTCTGATACAGCAAATCTCGGACGGTTATGTCGTTGTGACTGCCTCGGGGCGAGAAATCGGGGAGATAGCGTTGCACCGGGGCATCCAGTTCAATCTGCCTTTCCTCCACAAGCTGCATGACCGCAGTGGAAGTCACGGACTTTGACAGCGATCCAATGACAAACGAACTGGTCTTAGAGATTCCGTTGCCTGTGTGCCACTCGAACAGGTTTGAATCTGAGTCGACAACAATCACAGAGAGTGCCGGAAGACCCTGAAATCTGGCCGACCGTTCCAGAAAAGCGCTGAGATCATTCCATGTCCGCGGGCTGATTTGAGCGGAGAGGCTGGTGGTGAAGAATAGA
>CAYSLN010000350.1:0-2138 GCA_964431825.1 uncultured Pirellulales bacterium
CCAGCTTTGGCGGATTTTTACAACGGGCAAGCCAAGCACTTTTGGTCTTGTTTATATTGGTATTTTCATTATTTATGGTTTGCCGCTGGTCTATAAATATACTTTGCCAGAGTTTGAGCTGGGAAGGTTTCCAATATCAATGAGTGAAACAAGTGCACAGATCCAATATAATTTTATTTTATTTGCCGGCATGATTATGTTGTGGCTCACTTCTATACGTGGCCCGGCGAGCAAAGCCAAGAGATTCACGTGGGATATCGCAGATATTGAGTGGTCACGGCTACGTTTTTTTGTATGGGTCAGCTGGTTTTTTCTTTTTCTGCCGTTACTTGTTGTTCTCATGCTGGCACCTAATAAAGCTGCCTATATAATCTATGGTGAGAAGGAGGCTCGTGAAATCATCTCTTATCTGGAAATTTTTGTATATGGTTTAGTGACATTGAGTGTACTGTTCGCGCTGGGTGGATATTTTGTGATACGGTCCTATCATTATTTTGCAACAGGGCGTGTGTGGACCATGCCGGTGTTTTTGGCTACGCTTGTAATGCTTATGAATTTATATCTTCATGGTAAAAGGAGTGTAGTACTATCACTGCTTCTAATGATAGGCTTCTTTCAGCTTATGGAAAGGGGGAGCAAAAGGATTCTGTACATAAGTGCCGTTATTCTCGTCACTTTCTTTTTCATATATCTGCCTTTTGGGAAGGGTTATCGCAAATCGTATGCAGGCTTTGTGAGAGGCGACCTTTCACGCGATTATACGTTGATTTATACTATTGATCACAACCGCCTGACCTCCAATGACATTATGCCTCACCGGGGCAACTCGTTCATCTGGCTTGCAACAGCATTTGTACCGCGATACTATTATATCGCCAAGGGCTGGCCAACGCCTACTTATTTTACGTGTCATGTATTTGGCCGGTCGATTTCCGACTATTTACCGTGGGGGTTTGGAGTTGGTTATTTTGAGGAATTCATGCTGAACTTCGGATACTTGGGGCTTTTGCTATTTATTCCTCTTGGACTGCTTCTAAGGGGCCTTGATCACCTCATTTATCGCAGGTCGTCAATATATTGCATTCTATGGGCGCCGGTGCTTTACAATCTTATGTTTGCCTCCAGTGCCGCTTTGCGTTTTTATATAGCTTTGGCATTTCCGATTTTAATCATCTATGGTTTTTCTTTGCGAAAGCGAAGGTATTATGGCGAAGGTGAACTGGGCGAACTATATGATTCCGAGCAGTTAATAGAGGATACGGAGTAGCAATATAATTTTTCTGACAGGCAGCATGAAAACTAGCTGTAGGACATAAGAGGTGAGAAAACCGCTCGTAACTGTAGGGATTCCTTTTTTCAATGCGCAGCCAAGCTTGTTAAACTCCATTCGGTCAATTTTTTCCCAGACGGAACAGGATTGGGAACTCTTGCTTGTCGATGACGGCTCAACTGATGACAGCCTGCAAATTGCCCGGTCAATCGATGATACCCGGATTACTGTCTTAAGTGACGGACAGAACCGAAAACTGGCTGCAAGATTGAACCAAATAGTTGAACTGGCTCAGGGGCGATATATTGCCCGTATGGATGCCGATGATTTGAGTCATCCTGAGCGTTTTGCAAGACAGCTGGAATCTCTCAATAGGCAAAAAGATGTTGATGTTGTTGGAACTTCTACAATTATCCTTGATAAACAGGAACAACCCATTAGCAAACAAGTTGTTGCTGAAACACACAAAGATATTTGCAAAAACAGGTATAAGGGTTTTTCGATAGCACACGGAACTGTTATGGGAAAGGCAGAGTGGTTCCGCCACAATCCTTACAATGAAAAGAGCAATCGAAGCCAGGATTTCGAGTTATGGCTCCGAACCTGCGGTGAAAGTGTTTTTGCCAATATCACCGAGCCGCTTTATTTCTACAACGGATTTGCAGGCTCAAGTTTGTTTAAATACGCCAAATCAAAATTTGCTGTAGCAAGGTCGATTTTTAAGTATGCCCCGAAAGAAGTTGGCAAAATCGAGGCAGCTTACTACTCAGGCAGATGCTGTGCGCACATAGGTGTGTATGCACTAGCCAGGGCTGTTAATTTACATCGTTTTTTCATTCAGAGAAGATATATGCCATTAAGTTCCGAT
>CAYSLN010000351.1:0-2123 GCA_964431825.1 uncultured Pirellulales bacterium
CATTCCCATAATATTTATCCTAATCTTATATTGCTTGCCACGGCGAAGCCCTTAGACGAAGCCGGGTCATTCCCATAATATTTATCCTAATCTTATATTGCTTGCCACGGCGAAGCCCTTAGGCGAAGCCGGGTCATTCCCGCGAAAGCGGGAATCCATTTTATACAGCTTTTCTTTTTAAATTTTGCGTTGTAGTTTTGCATTCGCGTTAGCGTCTCGTCGTAGTCCTTCGGACGAAGACGGATTGATTTTTAACGTTAAACTTTACTCAGTATTTCCCTTGAGAACTTCCAACTCTTTCAATTTATTACCTGCGAAAATCCTTTCAATCTTACCGTCTTGTTCCTCTATCCACCTCCATCGCTCGTCAAAAGTCCCTTTGAATAAGTCCTCAGGCAATGGTATTCTGGCAAAGGGATTTTCTACAACGACAACTCGTGGAACTCTCAAGCATGAATAAGCCTTTTGTAGCTCCAGCCTAGTTTTAATCCATTCTATAACTTCAAATTTCCTGCCAAGCTTTTTTTCTTCATTTACCATTGCTTTTTCTATGTCAATGTTATTGAGGAATGTTTCCAAAACGATGACTGCACTAATCGTTGTATTTTGCTTCTTTCCATGATTGAGCATTTTACCACCACTGAGAAAAACATTTCTCGGAGATTCTCCAGATAACCCCGGCTTTTCGGGATTATAATCGGCTTGAAGCCCCAAGTTTCCCAACATGGCGCCGAATATGAATAATGGATCTAAACGGAATGTATTATCTCCAATATTAAAAATCACAAGTGAACAACTGTAGTTTTTGTATTCCTTGAATTGCTCTCTCTCCTCATGTATTTCTTTACGCATGCTTGAGTATAGATTAGCAGATACAGCATGCTCAGTTGGTTCGTTAGACTTTTCTCTCATCTCCTTGACTTCGAAAAAGTATTTCTCATCATCCAATTCCAATAGGTAGTCTATCCTTTTACTTTTTCCTGGTATCTGAGGCTCATAAATCCACTTGCCTTGGTATCCATTTGAATCTAAATATTGCTCAAAAAGCATCTCAGATTCATTTTTGAGTTTTGCTTTGTCATTTTGCATTTTGATTTTTAACTTTTAAATTATTCTGTATTCTGTCTCCTGTCTTTTCTAATTCGAATTTGTTTCGGATTTCGATATTAGAATTTCGGATTTTACTCAAAGTTCTCCTTTTGGTCCCGACTGTTCACCCATTCCTTTAGCTGCCACCATTCGATTTATCGCATCCACGTATGCCTTTGCGCTGGCCTCGATAATATCCGTCGAGATACCCCGGCCGATAAAGGTCCTGCCGTCCTCGGTGATTCTGACCGTCGCTTCACCGAGCGCCTCTTTACCGCCTGTAACAGCCCTTATAGTGTAGTTCTCCAGCTTAGGCGACAGACCCGTCGCTTCTCTTATGGCCTCGTACGCCGCATCAACCGGCCCGTCACCACACGCCGCAGCCTGTTTGGTTTCGTCCTTGGTCTTTATTTTGACGCTCGCAGTTGGCAGCGTCCCCGTCCCGGAGGCAACATGCAGATACTCCAATTCGAACGCCTGCTCCGCAGAGACATGAATCTCGTCACTGATTATTGCGACAAGGTCCTCGTCGAAAACCTCTTTCTTCTTATCGGCGACAGCTAAAAACCGTTCGTATGTCTTACCCAGCTCCTCTGGAGTCAGTGTATATCCCATCTCTTCGAGCCGATGTCTCAGACCGTGACGTCCCGTCCGTGCCGTCAGCACCACCCGGCTTTTGCCGAAGCCGACCTCCTCAGGCCGCATAATCTCGTAGGTCTCGCGCTTCTTCAGGAACCCATCAACATGAATTCCCGAGCTATGAGCAAACGCATTGTGTCCCACGACCGCCTTATTGGCCGGAACCGGCATTCCTAACATATCAGCCACCATCCGGCTGGTTCGGTAAAACTCGCGGGTGTTGATGTTCGTTTCCACCTCTTCGAAGAAGTCTCGGCGGGTATGAATTGCCATAACCACCTCTTCGATGGCTGCATTCCCCGCTCGCTCACCGACACCGTTGATAGTCCCTTCTACTTGTCGTGCGCCGTTCTTTACACCCGCCAGCGAATTAGCTACAGCCATCCCTAAATCGT
>CAYSLN010000352.1:0-2121 GCA_964431825.1 uncultured Pirellulales bacterium
CGGTCAGTTGCGGGCTGCCGCCCTGGCAAAAAATACCCCCGCCATAAGTTATGGCTGAATTGTTTCGAATAATGCAATTGTTTATTGTTGGGCTGCTATCCTGACAGAAAATAGCACCTCCCCTGCCGCTATAACCATTTTGCATGGTCAGCCCGGCAATTACACAGTTGGCATCCTCATCGCTGTGAAGGTAAAAACCTCGACCAGCCATATTCGGGTCGATTATCGTATTAGCTATAATATTGGGGTCATTCGGGTCTATGCTTTGGACGATGATAGCTTTGCCTTTGCAGTCTATATCATAGTTGCCCTCGCCTGTATATATACCTTCAGCAACGATAACTATATCACCATCGTTAGCATCATCGATGGCCGCCTGGATATTATCGAAATCCGCTGAGCCATCGTCATCAACATATATTATCCCCGCTCCATTGGACACGTATGTTGCAGAAATGATAAACAGTAGGAGAACCGCTCCTTTTCCCTTCATAATCCTCACTCCTTTTAAAAATGCAAGAATATTTTCGTCCCTAAAAAGTTATTTTCTGAAGGGACGGATTTCGCCAGTTTCCAATTCCATTCCACCAAATACAGATGTAGTCAATAATATCTTCGCCGTTCTTATTCTGTCCGCACAGGGCCATTGCCATATTGCGCAGCTCCTGCATGCAACTCATTCCCCCAATTTGCCAAGCATCAACACCTATATCAACTGCCTCACGCTCCGCTTCTTTTAAATCAACATTGTTGCTTGTTAACAGTTGAGCAAGCTTTTCTGCCTTCGGTTTCAAGACTTCTCGCAAGCGTTGTCTTTCCAATTCTTCATTTGCCAAAACTTCTACTAATAATCGTTCACGCGCCCTTTGTTTTTCCTCACGTTGGGCTTTAATCTGAGCAAGTCGGTAACTACGGTGCCTCCTGCTTTCAGGCAACAGCATTTCCAGTAGTCCCATCATCGGATCGACTATGACCCAGACAAAAAAGGTCGTCCAGAACGTTCCTAATGATACTCCCAAAAGGAATCGACTGACTGTATTTACGCCTATCATTCCCAGACACCCTGCCAAGCCACCCAAAAAAGGCACAACCATATAAAACACCGTATAATAACTCGTGGTGGTTAACGGATGTTCAATCTGTTCTTTTTGGCTCCTGCTAATCCCCCTGAAAATCGCAAACAGATATAGACTAATCAACAGAAAAAATATCAAGACACCATAACCTGACAGAGAAAATACCACCCACCAATTCACACCTGCCTGACGCAATGCCAAAATCATAATATAAGCGACACATAGCATAAACCACGCCGTGCTGCCAAGATGAACCAATTTTAGTCCTTTTTGCTGACTCATCTGCTCTATCCAAATAATTTTGAATGACTTAATAAGCTAATGAAAATACAGCTTTCAGCAGTCAAAATTTATCAACGATATCCACCACCAGTATATCTACCACTTGCACCACCACCCTCTACGCCGCTCTGTAAAATATATGCTCCAGAAAAAGCACGCGCAATCGGGCGTATAAATTCCTCTATCTTCATAGCAATAGCAGCCAAGATTGTTGGCGGCACATATATTATGTCGCCTTCCTGCAGCAAAACATCCTTGCTGGTATCGCCATGGACAACCATACGTTGATAATTCACTTCAAAAATTTTAGCTTTTAAATTCTTATAACTTGAAGGCCTTATTACCTGAACCCGTTGCTTCCAGGCCATAGGATTAAGTCTTGCCTCCGATAGGGCATACAATACTGTATCCCGCCCTGTATAGTCTTTGGGGCCGGGCGCAAATACCTGGCCTAATACATAAAACGACTTGCTTCGGAATGCAACAACCCTTAAATCAAGTGGATAATCTCCAGCCAATCTGTAAAGCTCTGAGACCTTCGTCTGTAAACTGCCTGTTACCTGCTCGATAGTCTTTCCCGCTGCTTTTAAGTCACCGAGGCCTTCGAAGCTTATCTTACCGTCCGGACGAATCCGTTGCCGTTGCATATGAACCTCCGGCACCGCAGAGCAATGTATCTCAACCTCATCAGGCGGCTGTAGAACATACTCTTCAGTAGAAACTGCCACCTCATGGGGCTTCATAAACGCCTCTATGTCTTTGG
>CAYSLN010000353.1:0-2113 GCA_964431825.1 uncultured Pirellulales bacterium
AGTGGCGGAATTGGCAGACGCGCGGGATTCAAAATCCCGTCCTGGCAACAGGGTGAGGGTTCGAGTCCCTCCTCCGGCAATTTCTTTGTTGTTCGTTCCTTCAGTTATGCTCGGAGCAAGCGTGTAGGATTCGGGATTCATGCTTGTATCTCTGCGAACTCCATGGCTGGTCGCTTTTTGGAAGATTGAGGAACCTATAGTGGCTCAAATAGAAGAATATAGACATATAGGGCGTTGGTTGTTCAGGTGGAGGAGCTTTCTGCCTTTACTAACAATATTTATTTTTCTAATTGCGTTGATGGATTACACATACCCCAAAGGAAGTCAAACGTTGGATAATATATGGGAAATATTCTGTTTCACAATTTCCTTTTTAGGATTTGGAATTCGCGTTTATACTGTTGGCCATGCACCCAAAGGGACCTCCGGCAGGGGTACAAAAAGTCAGAAAGCACATGTTCTGAATACTACAGGCATGTACTCACTTGTCAGGCATCCATTGTACTTAGGCAATCTCTTAATCTGGCTGGGTATCACCTGCTTTCCACATTCTTTCTTTTTTAGCTTGGCAGCTATGTCGCTCTTCTTTTTGTATTATGAGCGGATAATATTTGTGGAAGAAGAGTTTCTGCGCGAGAAATTCGGCCAGCCATTTATTGAATGGGCCAGCAAAACACCTATGATTTTCCCAAGTTTTAAGAACTGGCAAAAATCTGCTTTGCCATTTTCTCTGAAACACGTCCTCAAAAGAGAGTACACTGGTTTTTTCGTTATAATAGCATCGTTTACCTGTCTGGAAGTGATCGGCGACTTTTTCTATGAAGGGAAATGGCAAATTAACTTGTCCTATTGTCTCTTGTTTGGCTTTGGCTTAGCTACGTATGTTGTATTGAGAGCCTTGAAGAAAAGACGTATTTTGGATGTTGAAGGACGTTAATTCACTCTGCCCGGAAAAGGAGGAAAAAGGTAAAATCCGAACTACCTTATAACAAGCAGTAATAATTCTCGGAGCTGGTTGACAATTGGGGCCCAACATCCCGTCCGGTTCACCTTGGGTGAGGGTTCGAGTCCCTCCTCCGGCAGTTTTCCGTTGTGTGCAGAGCTGCCAACAGCAGCATTATTTCGCTACGAACGGCGATAATTCGCGGAGGTGGTTGACAATTGGGGGCATTTTTTCGATTGTGTAATCGACTTCTTCTTCGGTGTTGTAACGGCTGAGGCTGAATCGAATCGAGCCGTGAGCAGCGGTAAACGGGACGCCCATCGCACGCAGGACGTGACTGGGCTCCAGTGAGCCGGAGGTGCAGGCTGAGCCGCTGGAAGCACAGATGCCGTATTTGTCGAGCATAAGCAGAATCGCTTCGCCCTCAATATACTCAAAGCTGATATTGGCCGTATTAGGCAGACGATTTTCCTTATCGCCGTTGAGCATAGAGTCCGGACACTTTTCCAGGATCGCTTTTTCAAGTTTGTCACGCAGGTATTTAACCTTGTCGTTTTCCTGTTTTATATTCCCGGCCGCCAGTTCACAGGCCTTTCCCAAACCAACGATACTTGGGACATTTTCCGTGCCTGCTCTGCGTCCGGCTTCCTGATGGCCACCCACGATAAAGGGGGACATCCGTGTCCCCTTCCTGACGTACAGAACACCCACACCTTTGGGCCCATGCAGTTTATGGCCGGAAAGGCTGAGCAAATCTATGTTGCTTCGGGCCAGGTTCAAAGGTATCTTGCCGACCACCTGCACCCCATCGGTGTGAAAGACCACCCCCCTATCGGCAGTCAATTCGGTGATTTTATCAATCGGGAACATCACGCCAGTCTCGTTGTTCGCATACATAATCGTAACCAGAGCGGTGTCATCGTCGATTTGTTCTTCAAGTTCGGCAAGGTCGAGCCGACCATACTTATCCACGCCCAGCTCTACAACAGCATAGCCGTGGCTTTCCAGCTCGCGGCAGACCGTCAACACAGCAGGATGCTCAACTCTGGTAGTTATGATCTTGCGTCTGTGCGGTTGTGCAGCCAATGCACCCTTGATAGCAGCATTGTCACTCTCGGTGCCCCCGCTTGTAAATATAATCTCGCTCGGCTCACAACCGAGCAGGCTGGC
>CAYSLN010000354.1:0-2054 GCA_964431825.1 uncultured Pirellulales bacterium
GCATAAAATCTATCGAGCGAAGGGCACAAAGCAAAGACAAAAACGTGGACGTTGAGACCGAACTTGCCGGTCTGAAAACATTAAGCCTTACCGAGCCGGCCGAAATAGACCTGGCAAAATACCTCATTCGCTATGGCGAGGCAATCCAGGCCGCCGCTGCCGATTACAGGCCGAACTACCTCACCGCCTATCTCTATGAGCTTGCGCAGAAGTTCAGCGCATTCTATACAAACTGTCCGGTTCTGGACGCCAGCCCGGAAAAAAGACCCTCCAGACTCTTGCTTTGTGATTTGACCGCAAGAACCATCAAACACGGCCTCGACAATCTGTTGGGCATCAAAGTCGTTGAGCAAATGTAGAAGGTGATAATAATGAAAATAGTTCAGGAAGATTTTCGCATAAGCACCAAAAACCGCACCCAGATGATTGATATTACCGACCAGGTCCAATCGCTTGTTAGTCAATCGGGCATTACCAATGGCAGTGCAACTGTGCATTGCCCTCATACAACCGCGGCAATCACCATAAACGAAAACGCCGACCCTTCCGTGCCGCACGATATACTCCTGACCCTCGATGAATTGATGCCGCGTTCTCGTCCGGGCTATCGACACACCGAGGGCAATTCCGATGCGCATTGCAAAAGCTCCTTGATTGGCTGCAGTGAACAGGTCCTGATAAAAGGCAAAACGCTCGCCCTCGGCACATGGCAGGCCATTTTTTTCTGTGAATTCGACGGCCCCCGCAGCAGAAAAGTGACACTCCAAATCCGCGGAGAATAAAAACCCCAAAATCGGACGAACATTTGATCTCTACAGGTGTAATGGTCTTTAAGTATGCGCATAAAAAGGGCGAGGTGGTGGGACCGGCTGGGGGGGAGACCGGTGGACCACACTGCCTCGCCGAGGATTATAAGCTGCTAAAAGCAGCATTATTTCATTTATTCAAAGAACCGTTGAAAAATAACAATTCTGACAATCCTGTCAAACAAAAAACAAGAAAAGAGAAAAACTCTCCAGGGTGACCCGCCCACCCCCTTCTACGATATTTTAATGATAGTATTATACAAATTATGACAACATAGTTCAAGTAAAAAACCGCCTTTTTTCGTTTTTTTTATGACTTTCACACTTGCGTTATAGAGCCTCGTCTGAGGCGAACCGGATTCTGTGCCCTCCCAAGTCCTGGCGTCATAGATAAAAAATACGTCAAAATTTCTGGCTTAATTACTTGTATGACAACAAAAACTCTCATAGACTACCATTTTCAATAGCCCTTGCTTCTGTAATAGCTTGAATTTTTCAACTTTGTTTTTTTTACTGTTCTTTTATGACTAAGATTCCAGAAAGAATAAAACATGTACAACGGGCAATTAGCTCTGCTTGTTCCCGTGCCGGCAGAGAGCCCGGCGAAATAAAACTTGTGGTTGTAACCAAATCCGCCACCATCGAAGCCGTAGAAGAAGTCATTAATCTTGGCTTAACCGAACTTGGTGAAAACCGGGTTCAGCAACTAAAGAAAGTCCACGCTCAGGTGGCTGAATTTTTGAAGCAGGGACTTCGCGGCTCGCCTCCGCCGGAAAGCATCCGTTGGCATATGATTGGCCATCTACAGCGAAATAAGGTCCGACAGGTCCTGCCAATAGCTTCTCTTGTCCATTCGGTGGATACACTTCGACTGGCTGAAGAAATAAACAACTCAGCAGCAAAGCTGGGCTTACGCCCAAAAATACTTTTGCAGGTTAACACATCCGACGAACCACAAAAATATGGCGTCCCGGTAGGTGCAGCAACACACTTGGCTGAGCAGATAGAAACCATGCCAAATTTGAAACTGGTCGGCCTGATGACAATGGCGCCACTGACGCATAACAAGGATGTGGTTCGGACTTGTTTTATTCGAGCAAGAGAGCTGTTTGTTGAAATTCGAGGCGAAAAAATCGTCGGCTCACACTTCACAGAACTGAGCATGGGGATGAGTTCCGACTACGAAATTGCCATCGAAGAGGGTGCAACAATCCTTCGCATTGGCTCAGCAATCTTTGCCGGCTGACG
>CAYSLN010000355.1:0-2041 GCA_964431825.1 uncultured Pirellulales bacterium
ATCAATAGGCAACGTCGCAAAAAAACATCTGTACTGTTCGGCCCTTTGGGCTTGATAAACTCGCGAGAGCCCTACCCAGAGCAAGGGTTCTCAACGATGGCCGCTCCTCCTTTAACGATACCTTTTCCTTACTATAACAGTTGCTTACCAAAGATAACTATTAGGGAAACTACTTATTTTTAGCTGCGGGTCTCCTTTTTCTCTTCATACTTCCATCTTTTCCAAAGGTTTTTGCACGAAAAAACCACTCAAATGGACTTTCGAAAGAACATTATTCACTACAGTGACAACAATCCAAGTTATTTGAGCAGTTGCGAAAGCCATGAACAGTTCCATGAGCTTTTGATGGTTTGTTTAAAACGATGCTATAAAGCATTAGAAACAAGCGGCAGACTGACTGTACTTATTGGTGATGTCCGCAGAAGAGGAAAGTACACTCCAATTGTAAGGGTACTCAATTTTCCACTTGGTGAACTCCGAAGTATAATCATTAAGGTCCAGCATAACTGCACCATCGATCAAAAGAAATACGGCAACTTGGAAGACGTCCCCATAAAACACGAGTATTGTGTTATTTTAAAAAAGCCTATTGAGAAGGTTCAGGTTGAAGAGGTGATACCATGAAGTTTGAAACAGAAAGGTCGGAATTGGCTTTGCTGAGTCAAATGAACAGAGAAGAACTTGGTCGAGTTCTGGTGATCCTGATTAAAAACGATCGACAGGTACGAAGAACCATCATTGAGTTGGTCTTGTCATCTCCGTATATCGTGAGGCAGTACTAGGTGACAATCAGAGAAGTGCTGGCCTGCTCCTGTTTTTTGTACCAGTTGTTATGAGAGTATACCGCACGTATTCTTCTTGTCTTGAGTAAGGCGGAGCGTAGCAGAGCCTTGCTCAAGACACTTGGCCGCGAATGCAGCTGGGGCCGCATAGCCCAAGCTGCTGTGCGGACGGTAGTGATTATAATCCATTCTCCGGTGATCCACAACATATCTCAGTTCGTCAATATGCAAAAACAATTCTCTATTCAATAACTCATCTCTCAGCTTGCCGTTAAAGGACTCAATATAGCCATTCTCCCACGGACTGCCTGGAGCCACGAATAAGGTCTTAACACCTGATGCATTAAGCCATTTCTTAACAGCATTAGATGCAAATTCAGGGCCGTTGTCACTGCGAATAAATTCAGGCTCACCACGTACCGCAAACAAATACCTCAGCAGTTCCACTACATCTGTTCCTTTGATCTTCCGATTGACATCGATAGCCAGGCATTCTCTGGTAAATTCATCGATCACCACCAGCAGTTTTATCAACTTGCCGTTTTCCAGCCTTTCGGAAAGGAAGTCATAGCTCCATATGTGGTTGTAATGTTCAGGTCTTCTGCGATGACAGGCATTCTCACTGCCGCCTGCATAAAGCCTCCTATGCTGCTTCTTAGGCACTTTAAGCCCCTCCTGGCACCAAAGCCGGTAAACTCTTTTGAAGTTTATAAACCAGCCCTTTTCCCTGAGCTTTATGGTTATCCTGCGATAGCCATACCTCGGATGCTTCACGTGTAAAACGAGCAAATCATCTATCACAGGCTTATCTTTGTCAGGCAGTTTAGCCTTATATCTCTGGGTACTTCTGGCCTGTTTTAATGTCCTACAAGCCTTGCGTTCCGGCACTCCCAGCTCTCGACGAACCTGTTCGACAATTTTCCTTCGCCGGGCCGGGACTAAAAGTTTCCCTCTGCCGCTACTTTCAGAATAGATATATCTAATGCCTGATCCGCTACGAGCCGCTTTAGCTGGGCGTTCTCTTTTTGAAGAGCACGCAGTTGTTTTATCATATCCGGGCTCATACCGCCATACTTCTGACGCCAGCGATAATAGGTCTGCTGAGATATTTCGACTTCTTTGCAGACTTCGGGGACGGCCTTGCCCTGACCGAGAAGAACATCTGCCTGCCTCAATTTTGCCACGATTTGTGGTCCACTGAAACGCTTCTTCATTAGTATAACCTCCAAAATTCAGCGTTAATAAAATACCAAACTCGT
>CAYSLN010000356.1:0-2034 GCA_964431825.1 uncultured Pirellulales bacterium
CTCAGGAAGACTGACAAGGTTTGGTGAAAATCACAGGGTGGTGCGACAAGCTCAGCAGGTGTTAGATGATATTATAGACAAAAGGCGACTTAGGAAAACCGAAATAGCTGAGCAAACTCGCCGCGCTAATCTCGAAAATGCGCAAGATACTTTGATTGTAATGCAGAAAAGATTTGCAGAATTGCAGTCCATGCGGGAAGCAATTACTGCAAAAAAGAAGGATCTTGATTTGGCACGTATTCAATATGCCCAGAGGATGAGAATAAGGGATGAAAGAACAGATATGCTTAATCAAATCAAAGAGCAGGTCGAAAAATTGAGGATCATGCTCAATGACCCGGAGACGCCTAAGGTACAGCTTGTTGGACAGGCTCCGGAACCACTGGAAATGGACGCCTCTCGAAAGTGGTGGATTTGGTTTCCAACTGGGACCGTGTTGGGCTTTCTTTTTGGCATAGCTCTGTCATTCCTTGTTGAGATGATCAACGATCTGCTGCGAACACCAAGAGACGTGACTAAATTTCTACATATTCCGCTTTTGGGTGTTATCCCTGAAGCTTCCGAAGATAGACAGGTTAAACGTGTCGACCTTTGTAATGTTGTTCGTCAGGCGCCTTATTCTCTGATAAGCGAATCCTATAGGCGATGTCGAACCAGCCTTGAAATGTCCGGTTCTGTGGGGTCTTTGAAGACTCTGCTTGTTACCAGTGGCGATGCCGCGGATGGAAAAACCTCCGTGGCCGTTAATCTTGCCACCGCCTTTGCTACTCAGGAGAAAAAGGTCCTGCTCATCGATGGCAATTTCAGAAGGCCGCATTTACAAACGTTATTCCCAAAGATGGCAACCGAAGATATGGAGATGAACGGTTACGAATTTGGATTAAGCAGTGCACTTATGGGCCAGTGTAGTTTCCAGAATGCGATAAGACGTACCGGAATGGAACACCTCGATGTAATCGATACCGGACCGCCGCCTTCTAACCCGGGCGAATTGCTCAGTAGTGAGAAAATGCAGGAGCTCTTAAAAGATCAGAGCGATAACTACGATTACATTATAATTGACAGCGCTCCGATCTTGCTCGTAAGTGATGCTAAAGCCCTGGCCGGACTCGTTGATGCAACTGTGTTGGTATTCAATGCCGCTGCAACCAGAAGAGGCGCTGCCCAGAGGTCGATTCGCGAGCTCGAAGATGTAGACGCCACTATAATTGGTTGTGTGTTACTTGGTGTAAGGTCTCTCAAGGGCGGATATTTCCAGGAGCAGTACAAGTCTTACCGGAAATATCAGAAATCGTACATTGCCAGCACGGCTTAGAAGAAATAAACGAGATCGCTTTGTGTTTATAGCAATCCTTTGCCTTGGCAGAGGATTGAAAAAGAGTTCCCATTTTACGAGAAATCTCGTAAAATGGGAACTTCCTTTTATGTATATTGAAGTTTGTTTGAGAAAGGCCGTTTTATGGAAAAGTTTTTGGTAACCGGCGGTGCAGGTTTCATTGGCTCGAATATCTGCAGAAAGCTGGTTTCGCAGGGCTGTTTTGTCAGGGTCGTCGACAATTTACTGACCGGCAAAAAAGAGAATCTCGCCGGTATTATTGACGACATTGAATTTATAGAAGCCGACATGGGCGATACAGACGTTGCAAATGCGGCCATGAAGGATATCGACGTTGTCCTCCATCAGGGTGCTTTGCCGTCCGTCCCGCGTAGTGTTGATGACCCCGCTGCCACGCACAGGCACTGTGTCGACGCGACCTTCACGCTCCTCTTGGCCGCCCGCGATGCTGGCATAAAACGTTTCGTCTATGCCGCCAGTTCCTCAGCCTACGGCGATACCCCGACCCTTCCAAAGACCGAATCAATGCCTTCCAACCCTCTTTCGCCTTACGCTGCCGCCAAGCTCATCGGCGAGTATTATTGCTCGGTTTTCTACACCGTCTTCGGCCTCCAGACCGTTTCACTGCGCTATTTCAACGTCTTCGGCCCCCATCAGGACCCCACCAGCCAGTACGCCGCCGCAATCCCCGCTTTTGT
>CAYSLN010000357.1:0-2025 GCA_964431825.1 uncultured Pirellulales bacterium
TTAGTTTGTTTATGCATTTTCGTGATGTAATAGTCTGGTTTGTTTGCATTGTTCTTGCTGTTGCTTTGCTTTTTGTTGCTGGCGCCCGGCTGGATTATATAAATTCCCAGCGGCAGGAAATGAAGCTGATAATCAACGAGCCGCTTGAGAATGCGCCGCCTTCACTGGCGTTTGCGACCGTCGCCATGGGTGCTTTTCGCGGCCTGGTCGTGGATGCTTTATGGATACGTGCAGATAAGCTCAAAGACGAGGGCCAATTCTTTGATGCAAAACAACTGGCGGAATGGATAACTGCTTTACAGCCTCGCTTTGCGGCGGTGTGGGAGTTTCAGGCCTGGAATATGGCTTACAACATTTCAGTTGCCATACCGGCTTCTCAACCCGACCAGCGTTGGCAATGGGTCAAAAACGGTTATGAATTGCTTCGCGATAAGGGAATCCCGCTTAATCCCAAAGCCATCCAGCTCTATCGTGAGCTTGCCAGAATTTTCCAGCACAAAATGGGCGGAGTATCAGACGATGTGCACAAATACTACAAACTGCAGCTTGCTATGGCAATGGCACCGCTAATCAGCCCTGCGGATAACCAGTATTTTGAGGCTCTCGCTGAGGCTCCTACTGAGTGGGAACAGATAATAAAAGATGCTAATGTGGCTGAGCTGATTACAGCCCTAAGGTCCGCAGACAAAGTCTTTGCTGATGACGGTGAGTTTGTCGACAATTATCTGTCCTTAAGACAGAATCCCCTTAGGTTTGATCCTGCTGCCTTTAAGACGATAGATAATTTTAGAGGTACGCCGGGCCTTGAAAAGTTTGATATTTTTGCCAGGGCCTACCATTTACGCAACACATGGAAGCTTGACCCGGTTTTAATGCAGGAGCTGAATAAAAAATATGGTCCTATTGACTTCGGTGATCCTAACAGGCATCTCCCTTTGGATTGGCGACACCCCGACTGCCATGCGATTTACTGGGCTGTCAAAGGTTTGCGGGAAGTCAGCAAAGATTCATCGCGAGATGTTACCGTCGATGAGACTAACACCGACCGTATGGTTGGACATTCTTTGCAGGACCTCTTCCGCAACGGCAAGATATTTATTTATGATATGCCGACAGAAGTGGCCACAGACTCTTCTTCGGAGCCGGTGCAGATGATGGTTAAGGCTATATTTTTGCGACCGGATTTGAGAATGTTTGAGCCGTATAACCAGTCTGTATTGGCGGTCCTTCAAAAATATAAAGACATGAAGAGAAGAGGTACCTATGAATCTCTTCAGAACGGCCACCGAAATATGCTCAAGAACGCCGTGCTTTCTTTCTATCAGGCGGGCCATATTCGCCAGGCTCAAAAAATTTACGACCAGTTAAGAGAACTCTACCCCCGGGACGAATTAAAAGTGCCTCTGGTCGTTTTTGCAAGGAATCGATTCCTCGAAGAACTCGAAAGCATTGGTATAGACGATGCTAAGGAGCAGATAATGTCGCTTCTTAGGGAAAGTTACTTCAGATATGCCGTGCGTGACGATGATGTGGCATTCGGCAGAGAAAAGATGGCGGAAGAAGTCTATAAATACTACCAGTCAAAATTTGGAGAGCAGGAGAGCAGAATTGACCTGCTCGACTTCAGAATGTTAAGATACTTGGCGCTTCAGGATTTCTTTAATGACAGGCAATATCTGCCTAACTTAAGACAAAGCTTACTTGGACGGATAAAGGTTGAAAGACCTGAGCTTTATGAACAATTGAAGCAGCAGGAAGAGGATTTGATGAGACAATCAGAGAAGTTGGAGTAAGACACCCAATCAGCCTCAACTATGCATGATATACTTTTGTCAAAACTAACCCCTTCACAGAGAAAAGCAGTCTTTCATGTTGAAGGGCCGTTGCTCGTTCTTGCCGGCCCCGGCAGCGGAAAAACCCGCGTAATCACATATCGAATCGCGGCACTTATCGATTCGGGCGTTCAGCCTTACAATATTTGCGCAATAACCTTCACCAACAAAGCCGCCGATGAAATGCGCCAGA
>CAYSLN010000358.1:0-2012 GCA_964431825.1 uncultured Pirellulales bacterium
TGTTAATGACTCCGGTGACCCGAACCAAGACTACTTTGCCAATTCCCTGACAACTCTATTGATCAGTGAGCTTTATAAAGTTGCCGATTTAAAAGTAGCTCCACGAGAGGCGGTGATTCCGTATAAAGACTCGACGAAATCCTTGAAGGAAAAAGCCGAAGAACTCAATGTCAAGGCCTTGGTCGAAGCATCGGTTCTTAGATCGGGTGATCGAGTTCGATTGACTGTTAGCCTTATCGATCCTTATCGTAACAGAATTATATGGTCTGATACTCTGGAGAGGGATTATGAAGAAATTCTAATTTTGCAGAGCGAACTCTCCCAGGCTGTTGTGGGCGGCATCAAGGTGGCCATCACGCCGGAGGAGAAGATGAGGCTGGCTTCGAACAAAAAGGTCGATCCTGAAGCCTACGATCTAATCCTTAAAGGCATAGAGCACTTATCTGATATCAAGGAGAAATTTCAAGGATTCAAAGACATGAAAGAATGCTTTCAAAAAGCCGTTGACATTGACCCTGACTCGGCTCTAGCCCATGCCTGGCTGAGCACAGCCTATTTTACGCTAGGTTACAATCGGGTGATTCCGGAAAAAGACGCTTTTGCAAAAGCCAGGGAAGCTGCCTCCAGAGCTATCGAACTGGATCCGAATTTAGGAATGGCCCATGCGAGTCTGGGCAATCTTCTAGTTTCAGATTGGGATTTCACCGGTGCCGAGAGGGAGCTTAAGAGAGCGATCGAGCTTGAACCCGGAGATTCTGGGCACCAGCTCAACTACTCCGATCTTTTAGTGTTCTGTCGAAGATACGATGAAGCAATAGCAATTATCAAACAACTCATGGACCAGCCAGAGAACATAGATTTGTTGCCATCTCTGATTACGGCCTACATGTACGCAGGATATTATGATGAGGCACTCGAAGCAGCCAGAAAACGCATGAGCAGCGGTCCTTATAATTCTTGGATTCATATGCAGCTGGCCGTTGCCTTAACAAATAAAAAGATGTATACCGAGGCTCTCTCCGAATGGGAGAGAATTAGGGAGAATGAGCCCAAAACGAAAGAGAATCATTTCTTTCTATTGTACAACGCTTGGACACTTGCCCGATCGGATAGGCGCACCGAGGCATTAAAAAAGCTTGAGGAGATTAAGGTCCTCCTTGCCAAAAAGAATATCATGGATTCGTCTTACGAATCAGCTCAAATTTTTGCTGCACTAGGGGACAGAGACACGGCCTTCCAATTTTTGCGCCAGGCTTACGAACACCACCATCCACATATGATTTTTCTTAATATTGATTTTTGTCTTCATGACCTCCGGGGCGATCCCCGGTTCGAAGACCTCCGGAAAAAGGTGGGATTTCCGGAAGTCCAGAACCCTGAATAAATATCCAGCTTTAAATATTGAGATACATTGATCGTGGATATGTCTTGGAAGATTTCAATTGGAATTGACAGCCGTTTCTGGGCTCTCCTATAGTAATTAAAAGCCACACTAAAATGATGTGCCAATAATGAATAATAAAGGACCGGGGAGGCCGAATGAACGATGAAATAATCTTTGTAGTTGAAGAGTCACTTGAAGGGGGATATGAAGCAAAAGCTCTGGGACATTCAATCTTTACTCAGGCGGAAACCATGGAGGAACTCAAACTGGCCTTCCTGAGATCAATGATGCCCGCTCTGGGCTCTACAAAATTAAAGGATCGAATTAGACAAAAAGCTTCCTTCATCTGATTGAGATTTTAGAGATTTTAATGTTGACATGCTCCCCGATAAGATTTATATTACTTGGGTAAGGATATAAGAATGTAAGGAATTAAGGAAAGCGCATGAATTACTCAGAAATAGCAAAAGTGACGTCCAAAGGTCAAGTGACAATTCCCTCAACCATCAGGGAAATCCTCAAGCTGGAGCCCGGATCAACCGTAATGTTCAAAGTCACCGCTAAGGGTGTAACCCTGTCTCCATGTGAAATAATTGAGAAACCAGTTTATACGGCAAAGGAGTGGAAG
>CAYSLN010000359.1:0-2002 GCA_964431825.1 uncultured Pirellulales bacterium
GACGTGCCAACCTGATATCCAGTGAGGCACGTCAAACCAATAAATTTAAAGACTCTATAGTCTTTTCTGAAGGCTATGAGAATCATGATAAATACAGGAGAATTGTACAATGTCAAAGAAAAATGCAACCGTAGCTGTTTTTGAGGGCCATACAGAAGCCGAGGATGCCGTTAGGGAACTCGGGGTTCGAATATGCTTCGGGTTTTTTTCGTCAGAACGGTGATGTGGTATGGCTTTTTAGGAAGGTGCCGGCTTCTATAGTGCACGTGTATTTTATATTGACGATTGCGGCTTATGTGTACGGATTGTATGCCGTTGCGAGAAAGGAAAAGATTGAAAGGCTAATTGAAAAGGCTTTTTAGCGGAGTGGCAAAGAAAACTGGAAATTTTCCTAATCATTCTCTTTTGGCTTATCGTCTGCCAAAAGAGGAAGCGATGTGCCACTTGGTAGCTCCTCAGATATTGCTTGTGTTCGCCAAATTATTTGTGAAATTTCTCTTATACGGTCAACAAAGGGCTTAGCATCCCTCCCAAACTTACCAAGAACAATACCTGCATCACCGATAAGACCCCAAAACTTATCAAGCGACGACATATATTTATGGAGTTCCAACTGTAACTTTTCAAGTTTCGTCAGAATACGTTCTTTATGCTTGGCATCGAAAAGCTCGCTACTTCTTACTAAATCCCTTAGCTGATTTAACAAAACCTGGATTCTTTTCAGGTCACCATCAGAGAATCGATAAAGGAAAGCAGCACCAAACTTAGATTTAAATTTGTCTCGTGCATTTGATAGGACATTTTCCTCCTTGGCCTTTTCAAATATGACAAAAGCGCTATTGAAGAATCCGAGAATCATATCGATGTTATGACTCCTATCTCTCCCTAGTTTTAACGGCACAAGAGGCATATTAAGAATACTAACAAGCGTCTCTATAGCAGCATAAGCTTCAAGATATTCATCATAATATTTAACTCGCGAGCCTGCCTTAGAAAATTCGTAATCCCTTTGCTTAAATACCTGGCACATGCGGTGTCCCGCTTCTTTTAAATCTTCTGGTAAGCTTTCAATAAATTTGTCATCAAACATTTAAAATGCTCCTATTAGTATTTTTCATTCCTTCCCTTTTGTTTGCTCCCATTGCTTGACGTGAAATTATATCACTTCTGGACTTTTTCACATGATTTGAAATTTCCTCTCCATGTCCCCTGTGGCTTAGCTAATGTTCTATTTTTCCTTTGCACCTTTTTCAGTTAATCACTGTAACATCTTCAGCCTCTCAGCTAAGTATTCAAGTTCGACTTTTCTTCTCGCGGATGTTTTCCCAGAGTATCTGGCCGAATTTTACTAAACTTGAGCTTTTACTACAATGGTTTATTTACAAAACTCCAAAAGCTCACAGATCTCACATTCCGGTCGGGGTTGGCCAGTGCAATTTTCTACGATGCCGACTCTGCTTAAAGCGAAATCATATTTGACGGGGTCGGCGGGTTCAATTTCGGCGAAGGCGTTTGTTATCTGAACTGCTGTTTTTATAGAGACGGTCTTGTGGTCGTAAAGGCCGAGGATTTTGCAGAGCCTAGCCATGTGGACATCAATGGGAACGATGAGTTTTGCTTTGTCGAGAGATTTCCATAAGCCGGGGTCGACATCGTCAGCGCGTATCATCCAACGGAGGAAGAGATTTAGCCTTTTGCAGGCACTGCCGTCGGAGGGGTTGGTGAGTAAGTATCTGAGGCCATGACTTAAGCGGTCGTTATGGTGTTTTTTATAGATTGCGGTAAGGGAATCGCAAAAGGCGGACAGGGCAGGGATGATATTGTCGTCGGTATCGTTATAACCCAGCAGGAAGAAGCTCTCGAGGCTGCCATGCTTTTTAAGGACGTTTTTCAAAATCGTAAGCAAATCCGCAATGTCATTGCCTGTTGTGAAGCGGTGCTTGAAGAGGGCGAGCTTTTTTTGTTCAAGCTCACTGAAATTTAAGACAAAGTCGCAGGGGCT
>CAYSLN010000360.1:0-1954 GCA_964431825.1 uncultured Pirellulales bacterium
CGGGTGCAGGGCCAAGGTTTTGTCCTCCGTGTTGTGCTGGTGTAGTTACTCATACGCGCAATCCCTTTACTGTGATTACTGTGAGTATGGATAAGGTATATATAGCCGAATACGGGAGAGGTTGCAAGTAGTCTGCGAAGATTTAGGCTCGTATCAGGAGCGATTAGTCAGGCGGCCATAGCTGTTCATCGAGCCATTGCTCTGCCAGGATGGCAAAGTCCCTGAGGTCAACATTATTGTCTAAGTACAAATCAGCTTCAAGTTCAGGACTGATGGCGAGCCACTCGTCAGTCATTACCTCGAGGTCTAAATGGTTAACGGTGCAATCGTTGGTGAAATCGGCCGGCGGTTTTAGGAGCGAGTGGACACACCTAGGCTGATACAACCTGATATCATCGAAGTACACTTTGCCTGTACCGGCCGGGGTCATATTGTTTTCATCGCCGAAGCCAATGGCGAGACTATTGACATCATTTAGATCGATGCCGAACTCTGCCAAGTCAATGTTCCATTCTTGCCATTCTGTTACCTTTATGTCGTTCATATCGCCATTATACAACACCTTAGAGCCATTAACTTTTACATACATCTGCTCGGTAGAGTTGGCATCGTTGTTGGGTTCGCCGTAGAACCATAGTGATAGTGCCCTTATGTCCTCAGTAGCCCAGTCCTGTGGGTAGTCAAAAGTGCGTTGGGACTCTGAGTAATAGGCAGTAATCGGGTCGCCAATTGCATTGTGAGCTGTGCCGTCGTTGATGTATTTATACGGCATCCATGTACGATAGTCTCCTCGGTACAAGAATCGGTGGTAACGTCGCCTACATAAGCGCCGGTGCCGTTACCGAAATAATAAAATGGAGGAAGAAGAAAATCCCAGCCAAACCCGTCTCTCCACGTGTACCATATCTGGTCTTCGAGAGGCCAGCAGTTGTAGGCTTCAAAGTCGTCCACGACGATATAGTCGTAGTTTGCCGAGGTGAAGGTCCATACGTCACCTCGCCAGAGATTCATACCATTGACCTCATCGATTCGCCAGTAGTAGGTTGTGTTGAATTCGAGGATACCTGGGTCATAGCTATTTACATCTGTGTTGGTGAATTCGACGTTCGGATGGCTGGTCGCATTGGCGTTATTTACATCATCAAAATCAGTACCGAAGTAAACATGGTGCGAAACTGCTCCGTGTCCCGGCGTCCAGCTAATTGTGGTATAGACCGGGACGTCTATTGCATCGTCAGCCGGGCTTGGAGCTATTGCCTTATATGTCACAATCAAGCCGTTAATTTCTTCCTGTGTCAATGCGCGTTTGTAAATACGAACATCATCGATAAGGCCATCCCAGTATCGGGATATTGCCTGTGGGTTGGTGCCAATAAGGAGGTTTGTTTCAGCGGTACCTATTCCAACAGCGCTGGCGAGGCTGTTGTTGAGGACTCCGTCGTGGTATAAACGCATCGTTGCGCCGTCGTATGTTGCTGATATGTGATGCCATTCGTTAGCTTCAACTCCACTCGTTGACAGGATTGAGGAGCCGGGTATCTCCCAGTGATTAATACCAAAGAAAAATGACGGATGGGTTGCAACGGTAGAGAGTCTCCAAGAGTATTCACCCTTAGCGACAACAGACATCCATGCTGTGGGGATCGTTCTAATATTTACCCATGCGGCAACGGTAATCGAGTCAGGTTCAAAGTTCGGATCTGGCCCGCAGTCGATGTAGTCCCCATCGCCATCAAAATCCGCTGCTCCGTCTATTCGCCCAGTCACCCACTGCGGGTCACCAACGAGGGTGCCGTCGTTACCATAGATGCTTGAGTCGTAGGCAATGGTCCCAGATCCCTCGTCAAGCTTCCACCAGCCGACAAGATTAGGGTCAGCTTCGCCTGTGCTTTGTAGGATCAGAGACATCGCCAAAATAAAAGAGGCGAGGTAAATCGTTTTTTTACACATGGCA
>CAYSLN010000361.1:0-1929 GCA_964431825.1 uncultured Pirellulales bacterium
CAAGCTTTTTTAGGCTAAAATCAGTGTAAATTGGAGCAACGGACAATCAATCCGTAGGTCGTGGACTTGAGTCCGAGGGGCGTTTTTCGTAAGTAGCCCCTTGTCAACGGCTTCAAAGTAAATTATCACATGCAATATCAAGTGGTTGATTGCTATTGGGAGACGGGTAAAAACTAAGCTGAGTGGCTGCTTTCCCAGTGTCATTTCAGTGTCAGTTTTGTTTGGGTAGTTGGTCGGAACCAAGTCAGAAGCCAGTTGGTATTGAGTTGGAAACCTGTGCCTGACCCCAAAAAACGGCTGTAAGTGCCTTATTGATAAGCACTCACAGCCGGACGAGACCCTTCGGGACGCAGAGGTCGCAAGTTCAAATCTTGTCTCCCCGATTACTTCCCTAAGCTGTTGAAAGGCTGGTGAATGTAAACACGTCCCAAACCATGCTCTAGAATCTTATCGTAAAAGTCACACTACTGATTCAAACTAGAGATGGCCTCTTCCAAAGACAGCTCTGCATAGCAGATAGCAGTATCGGCAGCACCGTAATAAATCTTGAGCTTATCATCTTCATAGAGCAGGCCACAGCTAAATACTACATTCCCAAAGAAACCATCACATTCGTAATCAGCTTCCGGTTCAAAAATCGGCTTCTCCGACCTGGCGATAATCTTCCACGGCTCGTGGCCGTCCAGCAGCACTGCACCAAGACAATAACGATTTTTCCCGTCTACTCCGTGATAAATCTCCATCCATCCCGCCTCGATTCTAAAAGGCACGGCACTGGCGCCGATCTTTACCTCGTCCCAAAAGCCCGTACGAGGACCCATCAAATGGCGATGATTTCCCCAACAGACCAAATCAGGAGATTCCGAAAGCCAGACTTCATTTGTTTTGAATAAAGGGGAAGTGGGCCTGTGCAGGGCATAGAACCTGCCGTCGGTCCGTTCGGGAAAAATTACTACATCCTTGTTGTCGGGACAAAAGATAACGCCGTGACGCTCGAAAGAGATGAAATCCCTCGTAGATGCCAGGCAGGTCGTCACCCCAAGAGGAGAAACCCCAACGTAATTTATGTAGTACGTACCATCGATGAGACTAATCCTGGGGTCTTCGAGACCAAAGGTTTCATAATCATTTGCCGGGGCAATAGCAGGGGTATCTTCAATCTCAAAACTGATGCCATCTTTACTGCGTGCCAATCTCAAATGAGATATCGACGTCAGATATGTCTCGCCCGGCGTTATCACCAACCTTGGGTCCGAAAAATCAATCTCCGGATAACCCTTTGAAAACTCTTTTATGACAACATCGCCTTCGGCAACATCATAAACAGCAGTCAGCACAATATCCGAATGTTTGCTGATTGGTCTTTCAGCCACTCGAAGCAGTAGAATGACCTCTTCTTGGAAACGAGCAACACCGGCATTAAAAACACCAATAACCTCAAGATCCTTTCTCGAAGGCTTAACATCCTTTGGCTCAATTATAGGATTACAAGACGAACGAAATACTGACACTATTTAACTCCTTGTCATCCGAGAACTCATCTCATGAGCACCCGGCGACATCATTGGCAAATTGGCCTCTAATAATAGTGGCTCAATTCATGCTTTGCAAGAACTTCCGGACCATATCCACAATCCCAATTATGCTGTCAAGCCCGCGCGGAAACCATCTGAAAACCATCCACTACAACATTCCTCAGCAAGATTGAAAAGTGAACCTCGATGCATACTAAAAAAACTTTCTGATCTGCATCTCAATAAAACCAACTCAGTTCAAGCAAAAGGAAAACTGTTGATTCAGGACCCTGTATTTGTTAAAATACGTAAGATTGGTGTATATTCTGTCTTAAAGTCCTATAAATTAGGGGTTAGAAAATAATACCACATTTAACAAGCCAAAACACCATAGAGACAGGGAACAGAGAATGCT
>CAYSLN010000362.1:0-1927 GCA_964431825.1 uncultured Pirellulales bacterium
TAACCGAAGTCCACCTGAGCCGTGAAATGAGCTTAATGGATGCGACACTTATTGGTGTAGGAGCAATGATCGGTGCTGGCATTTTTGTTCTTACAGGAATAGCAGCAGGCGTTGCCGGGCCCGCCCTAATAATTACTTTTGGCTTAAATGGGCTAGTTGCTTTATTAACAGCATTTTCATACGCAGAGTTAGGATCCTGTTTTCATGATGCGGGCGGGGGATATCTTTGGGTGAAGGAAGGATTGCCCAAATGGAATGGATTTATTTCCGGATGGATGAGCTGGTTTGCTCACGCTGTTGCTTGCAGTCTTTATGCTCTTGGATTCGGCGCCTACTTTGGGTTAGTGCTCCACGAGCTTAACGTAACACTTCCACATTGGGGGTTTTTCTCTCCCCAGAAAATTCTTGCGGTAGTAACTGCTGTTATTTTTGGATATGTAAACTTCAGGGGCGCTTCCGAAACTGGTAAAGTGGGCAATATTGTAACCATTGCTAAAATAGTAATACTCTTTGTCTTCATTGGATTTGGTTTAAATTTTGTCTTGAGCAGGAGCGATTGGACCGATGCCTTCACTCCATTTATGCCCTATGGCTGGGGTGGAGTTTTCAAAGCAATGGGATTGACGTTTATTGCTTTTCAGGGGTTCGAGGTTATTTCACAATGTTCGGAGGAAATTAAGAACCCTAAACGGAATATTCCACGCGCAGTTTTTCTATCATTAATAATAGTGGTGCCTATATACCTTTTGATTGCATATACAGCAATCGGCTCTGTCAAACCAGAAGATATGACCCCATGGGAATATTTAGCCTCATACAAGGAAACCGCCCTTGTTGAAGTTGCAAAAACATTTTTTGTAGGTGGAGGCATAATGCTTCTGGTAGGCGGAATTATTTCGACGATGTCTGCACTCAACGCAACCATTTATTCTTCTTCGAGGGTTGCATTTGCAATGGGAAGAGATAGAAATTTCCCAACACTTTTTAGCAAGGTACACAAGAAAAACTTTACCCCCCATCTCTCGATAATCCTTTCGTTGATTATTGTAGTATCGATGGCAGTTTCACTGCCGATTGAAGACGTGGCAAGCGCAGCCGATATAATGTTTTTACTTCTGTTTCTTCAGGTTAACATTACACTTATCAGGTTAAGAAAAAGGAGACCTGACCTTGACAGAGGATTTTTTACTCCTCTTTTCCCCTATCTGTCAGTATTAGGAATTTTATTACTGCTTTTTCTAGCCATATACATGTTTAACTACAGCCCAATGGCTTGGATAGTAACTGCCTGCTGGATAGCAGTGGGTTTGGTTACGTATAAATCGTATGCTTCAACGCGGGAGATTGAATATGCGAGAAAGGTAAGATCATTAGAAAAGTTAGAAAAGAAGGAATATAAAATTCTTACACCATTGGCAAATACTAATTCGGTTGGCAGCTTGACACATTTATCAAAGGCAATTGCTAAAAAAAATAATGCAGAAGTTATTTTCTTACACGTTACAGAAGTCGCACAGGGGAACCCGCTTGTTGTTGAATTAAGCGATAATGAAAGAGCCAAAATCCTATTTGATGAAGCTGCTACGACAATAGGCGATTCCGAAGTACGTGCAAGATCTATTGTGAATGTTTCTCATCGCATATCTGAGGGAATAGTGCACACAGCACAGGAAGAAGATTGTAACTTTATAGTTTTAGGAAGAGAAAAGAACCCTACTTTCTTAGAAAGATTTTTTTCTTCCATTATAGACAGTGTGATTCAAAAATTTCCCGGCGAAGTAGCAGTCCTACATGGCAACATTAAAAAAGAAAACATTAAAACTATATTAATTCCGTTTAGCACCGATCTTCATGCTATTCTTGCTACAGAGATAGCCCCAGCTTTCCAGGATTATTTTAAATGTGAAGTAAAAATTCTTCTCGTCTT
>CAYSLN010000363.1:0-1916 GCA_964431825.1 uncultured Pirellulales bacterium
GTTGTGCAAATATTAATTGGTCGCATTTTGGCCGCAAACATAAAGGTTTTGAAGTCGTGCCACTGAGCAATAGGGACGTAGTTACTCTCAGAGCCGACGACGTTGTACAAATAATGCGACGAGCAGGTTTCTCCGATGAGCAGATTATGGAACTCGGAACAGACCTGCGAAACGGACTCTTCTCTTCGGGAGCGGTGCAAATCAAATATAACAAAAAAGTGGAAGCCATTTTTGCCGCTAATGGTGACTATGTATATATAAGTACCCGCCTGAGGGGTAACTTCATCTATGATGTGATAAACATGCGATTTGAAGTTGGTGGTCCTCCGCCCCAATTACGATAAACGGCGCAAGGCACCCCCCCCGAAACTCGAATCACACTGCTGCTATCTAATCCCCCACTGCTTCTCAAACGGTCTTTTTACATAAGCACCTTTATCCCAATTCAGAGGCTTGCAAAATGTGCAGAAGCAGCATATAAAGTAAGCTCTTATGGCACAGAATATAAGCAAAAGAATCAGGCAATTGCGGGATGATATCCGCAGGCACGATTACCTCTATTACGTCCTCAACCAACCTCAAATCAGCGACCGGCAATATGACAAGCTCTTCGAAGAACTCAAAGAATTAGAGCAGGCAAATCCTGAACTTATAACAGCCGACTCCCCTACCCAGCGTGTCTCCGGCCGGCCCCTCGAAGGTTTTGCCACCGTCAGACACGCCGTACCTATGCTGAGTATGAACAATACATATAACGCCGATGAGCTAAAGGCGTTCGACGAAAGGCTGCGCAAACAATTAGGTAACCAAAGCTACGATTACGTCGTAGAGCTGAAAATCGATGGCCTTGCGATTAGCCTACGATACGAAGATGGCGCCCTCGTAACTGCCGCTACCCGTGGCGACGGCCAAGTGGGCGACGACGTCACAGCTAATGTACGAACAATCAAGGCCGTCCCCCTTGTATTACTGGGCGACGGCAAAATCCCCACCGTACTTGAGGTCCGCGGCGAAGTCTATTTGCCGACAAGCTCCTTTATCAAACTAAACAAAATTCGCAAAGAGGCCGAAGAGCCGGCCTTCGCCAACCCACGAAATGCCGCAGCCGGTTCCTTGAAACTGCTGGATGCAAAAATCACCGCCGCAAGAAACCTCTCGTTCTTCGCCTACGCAACCGGTGAGCTGTCCGAACCGCTGGCTGAAAATCACTACCAGAGCCTGCAGAAACTCAGGAAACTCGGCTTACCCGTCAATCCTAATATCAGAAAAGCCAAAGATATAAACGAAGTGACAGATATCTGCCTCAGCTGGAGCCAAAAACGGGACAAACTGGATTATCAAATCGACGGGATGGTAATAAAAATCAATCGCTTCGACCAGCGGGACATACTCGGCGCAACAGGCAGAGCGCCCCGCTGGTGCATCTCCTACAAGTTCGCTGCCGAGCAGGCGGAAACAATTGTCGAGTCAATAGACGTTCAGGTCGGTAAAAGCGGAATCCTGACACCGGTGGCGAATCTGACACCGGTGCTGTTGGCCGGGACAACCGTCAAACGCGCAAGCCTGCACAACTTCGACGAAATGAATCGGCTCGATGTCCGCTGCGGCGATACCGTGCTGATTGAAAAAGCCGGCGAGATAATCCCACAGGTGGTGGAGGTAAAAAAACAGTTAAGACCCACCGGCACATCGCCATTCAAGATACCCAAGAAATGCCCAAATTGCGGCTCCCCAGTAGCCAAAGACGAAGCCGGCGTCTATATCCGATGCGTCAATCCCAACTGCTTGGGACAGCTAAAAGAACGCCTCAAATACTTCGCCGGCCGAGACCAGATGGACATCGAAAATCTTGGAACCGCAATGATTGACCAGTTAGTCGAGACTCACCTGGTAAAGAATTTCGCAGACCTCTACAA
>CAYSLN010000364.1:0-1901 GCA_964431825.1 uncultured Pirellulales bacterium
CCCCCAATTGGCTATACAATTCAGCGTCTTTCGGCTCCAGATTAATTGCCTCTTTTAACTGTGCCGCCGCCTGCCCAAATCTCTCCTGTTGGGAGTATGCTACCGCTAGATTCCTGTGTGCATCTGTAAAATTTGGATCCAGCTCAAGCGACTGCAGGTATGAAGAAACCGCATAGTTCAATTGCCCACCTTGAATATACGCATTGCCAAGATTGTTATATGTCTTGGGATCTTTTGGATTTATTTCCAGTGCTGTCTGGTATTGGTATATAGCGTCTTCTACCTGCCCCTTCTTCAGGTAAATATTGCCTAGATTCGCCCTGGATTCTGACAATGTCGGATTTATCTGCACCGCTCTTTCAAGCGCAAGCAATGCGGACTCCAGGTTACCAACATCGCTGTAACTGTTACCAAGATTATTGAGAAAACAGCCCAACGTCTCGATTTTATCCAGATTTTTCATATAAATGCTGTTGTTACCACCTTCAGGCACCTTGAACTTATTTATATAGTGTTCATCAGGGGCACTACCACCTTTGCTGGTGGTTTCAATATTAAAGCGTACTGACCCTCTGTCATATCTGACGAAAAAATGTCCCGGCACAACCACTCCATATAAAGGCAAGCCAAGCCGTTCGCCAAGCGAAAGGTAAAGAATCGAAAGACTCAGGCAGTAACCCTGTTTCTTATCCAATACAGTGTGTAAAAACAAATCATTTGGGTCATCTGCCTCTGCGATGGATTTAAATCCCAGCTCATCGAACAAATATTCGTTTATCACAGGGATTGCCCTGAAATTTGTTTTCAGTCTCTTGCGTCTTAGCCTGTCTCTGATTTCCAGCGCCATCTCATCTAACTCGACCAGATATCTCCGTCCATGCACAAGGTGACTCCACTGCTCTGAGACAATCAAAGCAGCAGTTGCCAAGTCAACTTCCTGCTCTCTAAGCCGCAGCACCTGTTCAATTGACCTTACGTACAGACCGTCCTTGTTATCATTGGCCAGAGGCCTACTTTGGCCCAAAGATTCCGCCGCTGTGAAAAACAAAATGAAGATGATTACCAATAGTGTTTTTTTCATGACTTGTAACTACTCAATCACCACCTCAATCTCGGCAGGCACACTGGCAGGACCACGCTTGAACAAATCTATTTTCATCCATCTGTTACTCTTAAATCTCCAGCGGTTCGCGAACGCCACCACGATAATCTTGACTGTAACGGCGAGCCACGGCCCCATCGCACCAAACTGGGGCACAAACTTCAACAGACAAAAACCGCCTAGTCCCATTATAACCGTTGCTCCCGAAGCCTCAATAGCCGCAAGCCACAAGGTGTCACCTGCCCCACGCAGGGCATCGTTGTAAGTAATCACAATAGCGTCAAAAACCTGAAATATAGCCGCAAAAATAAAAATATTAACCCCTATTTTGATTACTTTATCGTCAGAAGACCAAAAATGCATTAAATCATTCCTGAATACGAAAAAGCAAAGCCCCACCAGACCCATATAAACGAGCGCAACCCGTAGACAAAGATTAGTTTGTTTAATTGCCACATCTTTTCTGTCTTTGCCGATTGACCTTCCTACTGCTGCAGTTAAAGCAGTCCCAAGCCCTACGACCGGCATAAATGATACATTCATACACGCAAAGACAGCGCTTGTCGCAGCTAATGCCTCTTTGCCAAATCTGCCGACGAGCCCAAACAGAATTATCCCCCAAAAGGCCATATTGACCATGAATCCGAATCCGGCCGGAAAGCCAACTTTCAGTAAATCTTTCATCTTTCGCAAATCGATATTTATTGTTCGTCTGCTCTGGAACTTTGTGTTTATATCGTTGCTCAGGAACATTGCCATTCTTATCCCGGCACAGACTGTTATACCGATGAATGTCCCC
>CAYSLN010000365.1:0-1896 GCA_964431825.1 uncultured Pirellulales bacterium
CCTTTGCGCTGGGCCTCTTCAAACTGGATTTGAGCCTCTTCGATTTTTTGTTTCAGTTCTTTTATCTGGTCGATATCGCCCTTTTCGCTTTCCCATTGTTCGGTCAGTTTTTTGTCCTGTTGTTGAAGTTCGGCTAATTGTTTTTCGGTATTTTTTAGTCGTTCTTTGCTTGCGTCGTCGCTTTCCTTTTTAAGTGCCTCACGTTCGATCTGGAGCTGGACGATTTTTCTGCGGATAGTATCCAATTCGGCTGGCAGTGAATCATTTTCAATCCGCAACTTTGAAGCCGACTCGTCAATCAAATCTATGGCTTTGTCCGGCAACCACCGGTCCGTTATGTAACGATTGGATAAAGTCGCGGCTGCGACAAGGGCTGAGTCTGTAATCCGAACGCCATGATGTGCGTCATAGCGGTCTTTTAGCCCACGAAGAATGGCTATGGTTTCTTCGACGCTCGGCGGGTCAATCAGAATCGGCTGAAAACGCCTCTCCAGTGCCGCATCTTTTTCGACGTACTTTCGATACTCGTCAATCGTAGTTGCGCCAATACATCGCAACTCACCCCGCGCAAGCGAAGGCTTTAGTAAATTACCTGCATCGACCGCACCTTCGGCTTTGCCTGCACCGACGATGGTATGTAGTTCATCGATAAAGAGTATTATTTGTCCTTCAGCGGCGATAACCTCTTTGAGCACGGCCTTAAGTCGGTCCTCGAATTCACCTCTGAATTTCGTTCCTGCTATAAGCGCCCCCATATCCAGGGCGATAACCCTTTTATTCTTCAAACCCGTAGGGACATCACCTGCGACTATCCGCTGAGCAAGGCCCTCGACGATTGCGGTCTTGCCTACGCCCGGCTCACCTATTAATACCGGATTATTTTTCGTTCGGCGGTTGAGGACCTGCATACATCGCCGAATCTCCTCATCCCTTCCGATAACGGGGTCGAGCTTTCCCTTGCGGGCCATCTCCAGAAGTTCAATCCCATAACGTTCCAGGGCTTTGTATTTGTCCTCGGGACTTTGGTCGGTTATCTTTTCTGTCCCACGAATTTCTTTTAAGGCCCCTTCAATTTGTTCGGGTGTAATCGAGTTAAGTCCCAGAATCTCTTTTGCATCGCTTTTTACCGAAGCAAGCGAGAGAAAAAGATGCTCGATGCTCAGATATTCGTCTTCCATCGCGTCAGCTTTGTTTTGAGCATCCAGGACAATCTGATTGAAGGTTGGCTCAGGTATAAGCTGATTACTGCCTTCTCCCTGGGGCAGCCGGGCGAGTTCGCTTTCCATCATATCTTTGAGCCGGGAGACATTAGCACCAATCTTCTTTAAGATCATAACCACAAGGCCGGTTTCATCGCTGCAAAGGGCGCTTAATAAGTGCAGCGGTGACAGAACAGTGTGCGATTTAGCCATCGCGGTCTGCTGAGCGGTCGCTAATGCCTCTTGAGCTTTTAGTGTGAATTTATCAAATTTCATAGTTAAATTCCCTGTTCAACACAGACAGAATAATAATTATAGGATACATCTTATAATTGGATAGCAAACAGTATGCCCAAAATCACTTTTGGGCTGTAATTGCAGTAATAACAGGAAGTTACAATTAACTAATCTTTTGCCTGTGTGCCAATTTGGCAGTTATTTGTTCGCATTTTCACTTCGTTGGTGTCAGTGCGGCGTATCTTAATGTTTGGCTGCCTTTGTATTAGTCGTTTGCTTACAGTTCAGATAAAGTTGGCAGCCAAAGAACAAAGCCATACTTTCATTTCTTGAAAACTATCACTGTTAGCCCGCCATGACCGGTTGCGGAGGATATTCCGGCACAGGGACAGTGGTTTTTTTTGCCGAGAAAACCAGCTTGTCCGGATTTGAATAAAGATATAGTGCGTGGTTTCTGTAT
>CAYSLN010000366.1:0-1896 GCA_964431825.1 uncultured Pirellulales bacterium
AATTAAACTCGGTTCTGGTGAAAACAGAGGTACTTCCGCCATACATTTGACCTGACACATCCGTGTCAATCCAGGCCCCGTATCCGCTTCCCATCTCATAACCAACGCCTGCTCCTGTGGAGCCATCGGTCCAGCCCGAACCGGGCACGAAGGCTATGTCGGTCCAGGTAAGACCGAGTGAATCATCGACAGGTACATGGGCATGTACCGGGGCGCCTTCGAGAACCAGTTCGAAGTCTATATACGATATAACTTCAGGAATAACCATCGAGATTTGGTCGGTCGAAGAAATCTGCCCACCGTGTTGCAGCGAGCCGTTTACCAGGAAAGCCGGTCCCTGGCTTGGGAAGAGACCCTCGGTGGTAAACTTGTCCAGCATTATCTGATGCCGGTTTGGAATCCAACTGTTGAGAATTGAGGTATCCATCCCGGGCAGCACCTGGGACATTTGCTGCCTTAGTTCAGTGAACCGTCTTTCAATGTTGGCAGGTGTCAATGCTCCGTCGTAGAAGAAGTGTTTCTGAATTCGGTCAGCAAAAAGAATTCGAAATTCGGAATTGGCTTTTAACGCTCTGTAAAGCCATGCGAGCTGTGTCTCCAGGCCGTTGAGTCCTCCCGGGCTCCAGCTCGGGAAATCATCAAAGCCGAAACTGTTGAGGTATCCCGTTTCCATAGTTCCTTCCATGTCCCAGCAGTGAAAGCGAAACTTGCCCTGCGGCGAACGCTCCCGGGAAACGGTCCAGTTGTTAGACGGCCAGTCCCAGTTAGCCGAGTACAACTGCACGATTAGGTAGTCGATAAAATCCTGAATATCGACCATTTGACCGGCCTGATCATAATTGGCAGTATTGGACAGGTCATTGTATCGGAAGAAATTAAGCGTGGCATTCCACGCTATGCTGTCGCCGTTACGAACGGCCCGCTGTGTAATCATGTCCCAATCGGCATCTACGTCGTAATAGTCCCTGAAAAAATCATGGTCCAATCGTTCGCACGGATTGTAAAAGGACTTGTATTCACCGTTGAGGAACAAGCTTACCACCGTACCGGTCACGGCGACGCCTCCCATGTCCTTGTGCAGGCGTCTGGCCAGTTCATCTCTTATGAAGGGGTTATGCACATCGTTATGCCCGCCTCGGAGTACCATGGCCTTGAAGTTGTTGGTGTCAGCCAGTGGGAAGACCGGATATTCGAATTTGTCATCACCATATGTGTTGCGGAAGAAAAGCTTAAAGCTGAACTTGTCATAGTTATAATCCCAGTTGTTACCCCGGGTATATCTTGGACGATGATAATCACTCCCTGCAACCCGAATACCACAATCAATCTGTGCATCGGTCCCGGCCTGTAAATCAATGACTTCAAAGGAAAGGGGACGCTCGTATTCTATTCCTCGATGTATAGGGTTGTTGTAACTGCCTGCGCCGCTCGATTGCCAAACTCCACCGCTATAATAGCCGCCGACGATAGCCATAACACCATCAGGTTCAAAGAATGTTGTATATTCGTCCCCGACAAGTGAAACTACGGGCATAGACTTAATGGCATTACTGGCATTGAATATGTATGTATGTGTTTTTGTGCGTGAGGGCATCCAGCCGATCCTGATTGCCGCTGCACGTAGGCACGTGTTTGAGCCGACATATATAGCACCGGTGTATTCTATGCTGGTTTCCGAGCGTTCCTCATCTACGATAGGTTCACTGCCATCAGTAGTGTAAAATATCTGGGTTCCATCGGTTATGGTGGCGATTGTGACGTTGAAACCTGATTCATAGAAACCTCGCTCATGACTGAATTCGGGGTCCTCAATAAGGCCTGAGTATGCCCCGTTGTTGGCTGCCTCTGGAGTTGGCGTAGCAAAAAACCGCAAGTTATCGCTGGCATCGGGGTAGG
>CAYSLN010000367.1:0-1862 GCA_964431825.1 uncultured Pirellulales bacterium
GTTGTGTGCTTAAATAGTTAGTGAAAGTATCGTATTAATTCGGGGCCTATACTGATTTGCAGTATAGGCCCCGTTTGTTTTGTGTATTGCTGGTTTTGAGATAGGTCCGGAATAAATCTTGGTTAGACGTCGAAAAACGAACAAGTAAGGCTTTATGATAGTAGTATAAGCAGGTTTGAGGGTTAAAAACTACCATGGGAGGTGTGTATTATAAGCATTTATAATTATCTGTTCAGTTATGCTGATGTGGAACGGATTTCGAAAAGATAATGGCGTGAAGGTGATTTTCTTTAACTTCTTTATTAGCAAGCTTTTGCATCCTGCCCCCTAATGGTGGACTAGGTGCTCTGGGTGTGTAAGCATTGCTTAGGGGGCGTTTTTTTGTTAGAATAAATTTTTTATGGTAAAATCGACGACGAAAACCGGAAAGAAACGGGCGAAAAAGCGGTCTTCCAGGGTAGTCAAGGTCAAGAGCAAAAGGGCTTTTAGTAGCTACAAACAAGCTATTAGCTATTTGTTTGAGAAGACTGACTACGAACGGCAAGAGCACCTTCGCTATAACGTTACTACGTTCAACCTCGACAGGATGGAAAAGCTTCTGTCGTTATTAGGCAATCCACATGATAAAATCCATACAGTTCATATAGGCGGTACAAAAGGAAAAGGGTCTACTGCCACGATGCTGGGCAAGATGCTCGAATCGAACGGCTATAAGGTAGGATTATATACTTCGCCGCACTTAGTACACCTGCATGAGCGCATTATGGTTAATTCAAAGATGATTAGCGATTCGGAAATGCTTGGCCTGCTGAATCGCATTTATGCTCCGGTCGAGAAGATGTCAAAAACCGATTCGGCGACGTTTTTTGAGATTATGACGGCGCTGGCGTTCATGCATTTTGTTGATGCGAAGGTCGATATAGCGATTATTGAAACTGGTTTAGGGGGCAGGCTCGACAGCACGAACGTTATTCAGCCCAAGGTTGTTGGTATAACAAGCCTGAGTATTGACCATCAGCAGTTGCTTGGTGAGACTATCGACAGCATTGCCAAGGAAAAAGCAGGGATTTTCAAGCGTTCTGTGCCTGTTGTTACGGTGCAGCAGGAGCCGGCGGCGATGAACGTTCTCAAATCGCGTGCCAATGCTGTTAAGGCGCCGTTGAGTATAACTGGTGGTGATATCGATTTTACATATCGATTTGAAACATCGCGTGAGCACGGCCCGCATACAAGAATCTGCCTGACCACGCCAACGAGTAAATTCGAGCACCTGCGGGTGCCGTTGCATGGCAAACATCAGGCAATCAACTGCGGTTTGGCTCTGGCTATGCTGGATAAGCTCAAAAAGAGCGGTTACGAGATAGACAATGACAAGGCGACGAAGGGACTTCATGAGGTGTCGTTGGCGGGCCGAATGGAGATGATTTGTGATGACCCGAGAATTATGATAGACGCAGCCCACAACGCGGCGAGCATTCGGGCGTTGATATACGCAATAGGCCAGAACATTCCCTATGATTCTATGGTGGTAATCTTCGGCTGTAACAAGGATAAGGACGTCGAAGGGATGCTGCGCGAGTTGCAGTATGGGGCTGACAAGGTTATTTTTACCCGCAGCAATTCCGCTAAAGCCATGTCTCCAGAGGATTTGGCTGAAAGGTACACGGAAATTTGCGGCAAGATGTGCCAAACGGCTCTTAGCTTAGGCGAGGCTTTGCAGATTGCGAGATGCCCTGTCGGCAGGGAAGACCTGATTTGTATTACCGGCAGTTTCTACCTGATAGGGCAGGCCAAGATGCGTTTCCAGCCGGACCAGACGGCTTCGGCGGTCTAAGTTTCTATTGTTCCCAGGGCCAATTCTC
>CAYSLN010000368.1:0-1858 GCA_964431825.1 uncultured Pirellulales bacterium
TACGGCCGTCTGCGCAGTGAGATTGAAGGCACACGGTACATAGGCCTGCTCCACCATTTAGCCGGAATACCGAACAACATTAGAGCACTGTTATTATCAACATACTCCGTATCATCATTGCGACCGCAGCTAAGCGGTCTCAATACTCTGCCCGGCTGTCGAATCTCTGCGCAAACTAAGAATAGGTTGAGATTACCTCAATTCGCAATAACGAGCCTTTTATCCTGCCTAACCCAACCAACCAACTGGTTGGTTTCGGCAGCCGAGCAGGTTATTTGTTTCTCACCAGCATTTGTTTTCCAAAGCATACCCCGCGCCCCTCCTCTGCACGCCTGATAGATACTTCTTATCAAGAACAAAGAACTCAATTTTGTATTAACATCTACCTTGATTTAGCAACGAGACAACGTAAGGAGGCAATAGGTAAAATGAAAAGGATTTCATTTATATTGATTCTGTGTATTTTAATGGCCGTGCCTACTTTGGCTGGGTTGACTTTTACGTTCGACACAAACCAGCTCCTAAGTTTCGGCCAAATACCTGATTACACGAATGACTCAGATGCGGAGTTCGACTTCGCAACCACCGATGGCAGTGCCTTCGGCCCTCCTATGGGCGGGAGTGTTGGATTCGTTGCAGACTTTGTAGGGGATGAGGTAGTTAATAATCCGGCTGCTGTACAACATATAGGACTTGGTCTAGAAGGAATCAATCTAACAGACTATTCTACTTTCACCATGGCGCTCTTCAATGACGACGATACAAGCTGGGACTATAAGTTATTTGCTGGGGGTAATGTGAGCGGTAGTTGGGTATCAATTGCACCAGGCAACTCAGAACTTCTTAGCTTGGATATCTCAGGAGTTGGTGAAAATAGTAAGATTGGCTTTATGGTTGGCTCTGGCTCCATTGAAAACACAATACATACTTCCACAGACCCTTCTGTAGGGATGTATCCTCCCTTGACTAAGGTAGTGCCGGCTCCATTACCAATACCTGCTCCCGGGGCTGTTTTGCTCGGTAGTATTGGCATATGCCTTATCGGTTGGGTACGAAGGAGAAGTAACCTGTAAATCTGTAAAGCGTGACCCTTTCAAGAAAGAGAGGTTAGTAAAAAATGAAAAAGTTAATAATTATTTTATCAGGCGTGGCACTTATGTTTGCAATGCCAGGTCTGGTGATGGCAAGCTTAACGAACGGCAGTTTTGAAAATGGTACTGCGAGCATCGGTTCATACAAGACACTTTTTGCAGGTGATATTGATATTGATGACTGGACCATTCTTGGTTCAGTCACTGTCGGGAGTGTAGACTATATAGGCGGATACTGGGTAGCTTCGGATGGTGACCGTAGTCTCGATTTGAACGGCGAACAACCTGGAGGCGTTCAACAGAATATTAACACCGTTGTCGGCACTAAATATCTTGTTAGCTTTGACATGGCAGGTAATCCCGACGGAGGTCCTGCGGACAAGACCATGGAGGTTTCAGCAATCGGACTAGCCACACAGTTTGATATCTTCAGCTTTAATACAACAGGTAAGACTTTAACATCCATGGGCTGGGAAACTAAAAATTGGAGTTTTACCGCCGATTCCGTGATTACGACTTTAAAATTCATGTCTACTACAGGGGGGTGCCCCCCCGCCTATGGCCCGGCATTAGATAACGTTTCTGTTGTTCCAATTCCCGCACCTGGTGCTATTTTACTGGGCGGCATTGGCGTAAGTCTGGTCGGCTGGTTTAGAAGACGGAGAACATTATAGAATCTGTAGAATGAGTTAGATTATGAAATTAATTGGATACTATGAGCTGATGGGTAGTGGGAAGAGAGCATCACACGGAGGTGATCTCCTTCC
>CAYSLN010000369.1:0-1854 GCA_964431825.1 uncultured Pirellulales bacterium
CTACCGTCGTCCTCAAAGGAGCTGGGACAGTCGTAACCGACAGCCGGCAGATTTACATCAACACAACCGGCAATCCCGGAATGGCCAGTGCCGGCTCCGGAGATGTTCTGACAGGAGTGATAACGGCGTTGGCCGGTCAGGGCATGGCCGATTTCGATGCTTCGGTCTATGGAGTTTATGTACACGGCCTGGCTGGTGACATTGCCGCAGATGAGCTTGGACAGATTAGCCTTATGGCCACCGACATAATCGACGCACTGCCTGCCGCTTTTGCTCAAAGCGCGGGTTCTACGGATACGACCTGAACACACAGCCCCCCAACTCGTACACTCCTGTAACTGGGCCTGAGAAGTTCTGCTCTCAATTTAACTTACATTTTACGAAAGGTATTAAAATGGATGAGGATGTAAAAAAATTCTTTGATAAATCCAAAATCGCTGCGGGCAGGATGCTCAAACTGATACCGGACGGCGTCAACGGCTTTCAGCAGCTTCACTCCAAAACGATGGCCGAAGGAGTATTATCCGTAAAGCAAAAGGAGCTTATTGCCATTGGTCTTTCTCTGCGATGTGAACCCTGCATTAGGGCACATATCAGAAAGGCCTTGTCTATCGGAGCGACCAAAGAAGAAATTCTCGAAGCGGCCCAGGTCGCCCTTATGATGGGCGGTGGCCCGGTTTATACTTATATTCCAATAGCAATTGAAACCATCGAGGCCCTGCAAACCTGAGAAACAAGCCTTGTATCCTCCCTGCCGAACCTTTGCTGCCGTATCTGCTGTTTATTAAGGTTTCGCAGCCGAATATCTTGAATTTTCAAAGCGGATTTGATATAATATTCGAGATGAGAGTAAGGGGCATAGCTTTGTAAAGAAATTACTTTAACTTATTCGGCCTAAGGGTAAACATACCAGACCTGCTAACGAGTAAAGAAAATATGATACCTGTAAGAATACTTCTTGATTCATTTAATAAAACTTTAATTGTCGCGGTCTTTCTTCTCTTTCTAAATTCCTCGTATTTATATGCGCAGACGATTTTGTTCGACGATTTTGAAGATGGAGATATGGTTGCTGAGAATTACTGTTATTGGGGTGCAAATGCCTGGGCCCAGGCCGTACATGGCGAAGTACTGAACCTTGAAAACGCCGATGACGGGACCGGCAACCGGGCAGCACACGCTACAATTCAAACAGGAACCGGCACCTGGGCAAACGCAGATGTTGTTTTAACACTTGACTGGGATATGGGAAACGCCGCCTACAAAACTTATGTCGACTACGGATACGACTTGAGAGCATTCAAACAGATCCGTTTCAGAGCAAAGGCGTCTCCCGGAGTTTACGGCAGATTCAATCAAATATCCGGCATTATTCCAAATTATCAATACTACTATAAATCACTGACTCTATCTGACAGTTGGACACAATTTGTTATTGATTTCTCGCAACTGATAAGTGACCAAAATACAGTTTCCCTCCAGGAATCGCTGCAGCACACATATGAACTTAACTTTGTCACGTACCCTGGACCTAATTCCACAGTCGATATATGGATTGATGACCTTGAGCTGGTCACGGACCCGAATTACGAACCTCCTGAAACCCTTGCTATACCATCAGGATTAAAGGAAGCTGCAGAATCCAAAGGACTCAACATTGGTTTTCTCCTGCAAGCATGGACAATGTCTAACGAGTCCCTCAAAACTTTTGCAGAAAATAACGCTCAATTTATCATGAGCGGATGGCAAACATGCCAGGCCGTAATCCAGAGATTTCCACATTATTGGGATTTTGCTCAGCCGGATTCCGTGATTAAATGGGCCTATGACAATAACAAAAAGGTTAAACTTCAG
>CAYSLN010000370.1:0-1848 GCA_964431825.1 uncultured Pirellulales bacterium
ATTGCAGATGCCATAAAACACTTTCTAACCGAAAGACGCCAGCGTCTATACGAAAGCTATGAGCAGATTACTAAGATTGAACCGCATCGACTGTTAGGGAAAATGACAGTCGACTTGAATAATCTACAAAACAGACTAAGCACTGCGATAAAGGCAACCATCAACAGATACAAAATACAGCTTACTGCACAGGCAAACCTTCTGGCTGGGCTCAGTCCCAAATCAGTCCTAAAACGTGGATACAGCATTACCACCAATAAAAGGACCGGCCTGCTGCTGAGAACTCCAGACGATATCCGAATCGGAGATTTGCTGATTACCGAACTTGTTGACGAAAATCTGGTAGAAAGTAAGGTAACAAAAAAGTAACCCGCGAGATAAAATCGTTGGTTTCCTTCTCAGTCTCGCAGCCATCCTCATTACGCAGTATTTATACAATAAATCAAAACACCCACAACAACCCAATTAACCCAACTCGTACTCGACGTCACGCATTAAACTAGCCTCGGCTTTTTTAAATTAGCCTGAATAAGTCCAAAAACTGTTTACTTTGTCGCAAAGTCAATTTACTTCGTCATTAAGTCAGTTGACTTTGCGGCTAAGTCAACACGCCTTGTCAAAAAATCCGCTAAACTCAAAACTCTTTAATCTCCGTGGCTGATCTTTAATTTTGGCGGAATTAGCAATAAAAACTCGTAATAAATGCTACGGCTTATTGTAATCCAATGAAGATTTTGATATTATAGTTGAAAGGAAAGGGTTTGGTTGTGTAGCCATGCACTTAATATGGAAATCCCTGTTTAAAATTATAATGAAGAAAAGATGAAAAAGACATATTCAACGGTAATCATGGTGCTGATGTTACTTCTAAGCCAAACGGCAGAATCGGCAACTGTGAACGTTGATTTAAACACTACGCACCAGACTATCAGGGGCTTCGGCGGTATGAATTTCCCCAGGTGGATTGGCACTTTAACTAATGCTCAGGTTGATAAGGCTTTTGGTAACGGTCCCGGTCAGATCGGCTTTACAATCATGCGTATCGATGTTCCACCCAGCAGCTACTACTGGAGCGGCGAAGTTTCTGCTTCAGTAAGAGCGAAAAGCCATGGGGCGATTATCCTTGCAACTCCGTGGTCCCCTCCGGCATCTATGAAAACTAATGGTAGTACAACCGGTGGTGAGCTAAGAACTGATTCGTATGATGATTATGCAAACTATTTAAGTGATTTTGCCAACTATATGTCATCAAACGGAGCATCTTTGTATGCCATCTCCATTCAGAACGAACCCGATTGGTTGCCGGATTATGAATCGTGTGGATGGAGTCCAACACAAATGCAAAATTTCCTTAATAATAATGCATCAGTGATTCCAACCAGGGTACTTGCTCCTGAAACATGTCACTATACATCAAATTATGTGAACGCTGTAGCTTCTTCACCTGAGTGTGACATCATAGGTGTCCATCTTTACGGAGGACATATTACTTACTATTCAGGAAAAGAATATTGGCAGACCGAGCATTATACAAGCAGTGATGTTAGTGGAAACTTATGGCCGGATGCTTTGGAGGTAGGCAAAGAGATTCATGATTGTATGACTGCTAATATGAATGCATACATATGGTGGTATATAAGAAGATACTACGGCCCAATGGGCGAAAGCGGAAATATCACCAAACGCGGTGACTGTATGAGCCATTTCGCCAAATTCGCCCGACCGGGATCCACCAGGGTAAGTGCGACAGCCAGCCCTTCTTCTGGTGTTTATGTAACTGCGTATAAAAGCGGCGACAATCTGGTTATTGTTGCCGTAAACCAGAACTCCTCTTCCCGGAGCGTGACG
>CAYSLN010000371.1:0-1833 GCA_964431825.1 uncultured Pirellulales bacterium
GCTGGATGACTTCCGGATCTACGACCGTGCTTTAAGTGCGGGTGAGGTGGCGAGTGTTGCCGGCAGAACCGAGCCGTTCAGTGTGGTGTATGACCTGAATGTTGATGGTTCGGCTGACTTTATAGACTATGCTGCTTTGGCAGATGCTTGGCTTGATGAGCAACTGTGGCCATCGGAACCGTAATCCGTATATAATAGAAGACTAATTTTCCACACATATTAGTCCTTCTACAAAATTTCGGGGCCTATGCTGATTTGCAGTATAGGCCCCGTTTGTTTTTCGTATTTTTCAGAGATACCCGAACTATGCTGCTGCAGTCGGACAGAGCTTGTCTGTCGGCTCGACGGATCCTCGGAAACGCCAATATGTATGAGATACGGTTAACATAAAAGGCAAGAAAATTATCGGGGTACACAGCACATAGATAAGCTGCCGCTAACTGTTTTTCAGTTCTTGTTTATTTTCTGCATAAAGCGCTAAAATTCTGTGAGTAATTTGCCCTTTGCGCGCATAATACTTAATAGAAACTGGTACCAGAAAGGAACGTTCGAGAAAGTGGCTGATGAGTTTAACCAACAGAGTTTGGCGGGGCTGTCTGAAGGCGACGCGGATATATGGCGAAAGTTCATGAGTGAGCAGATACCGCGGCTTTACGGTATGTTTATGAAGCGCTGGCCGAATCCTGCACTAGCGGAGGAGCTGGTGCAGAGGACGGTTTTTGACGCTGTCCGGGGGCGTTGTAGTTATGACCCTGGGAGGGGCAGCCCTGCAGAGTGGATTTTCGGCATCGCACGCAACAATATTCGGCTTGAAATAAGGAAGCGGGCGAGTGGACCGAGCATTGACGGTGATATCAGCGGCTATATTGATGCGATTGATAGCGAGCCATTGCCTGATGAAGTGCTCGAGCGGAAGGAAACGGCTGCGGTTGTCAGGGCAGCTTTGAATAGATTGGCAAGTAAAGAACAGCAGGTGTTGAAAGCCAAGTATATAGAGGATTTGTCGGCACGCAAAATAGCCGGACAGATGGGTATTACTGAAAAAGCTGTGCACAGTTTATTGTATCGAGCGAGGATTTCGCTTCGTCAGGAGCTAATAAGAATAGGCACCTCAAAATGAGGAGCAGAAATGATGGAATCTGAACAAAGTAATCTGGAAAAGAATATCTCGCGACTGGTCAAATTGGCCGGTGATCCAAACATACTCAGCGAAGAATTTGCGGATTCACTGATGAAGGCTGCTGTTGATGAGCTCAAGGAGTCAAAGACAGGCCGGAGGCGAGAAGAAGGGGGACCTATGAAAACTAAATGGACAAAGATGCTTGCCTATGCAGCATCGATAATAATCGTTAGTGGTGTTGTAGTGGCTTTGACTTTGAGCTCACTTAACAGAACCAGACAATATCCACTTAGTAGAGCCAGACAGTACCCGAGTCATCAAATAAACGCATCTGAGCAAGAAAAACAGCTTGGCTTGGTGCAACACGACAAGAAAATGATTGTTGAGGTGCCCGCTGCGCAGCCGGTTGATGTTGCAAAAGCAACACCGGCCAAGCCACCTGTTCTGGAGAGGTCGAATGTCGATGTATTCTACGGATACCAAGATTCGATAGCACTTAATTCTAAGGATTCATCTACTTCAGCGGTTGTTGATGCTGATGGACTATTGGGGATGCAAAGAAAATTATCCGGGACTCCATCGTCTGTGGACTTATTCATGTCGTTTAGGCCGAGGGAAGCCGGTAGAGTGGCTTCTTGTACGAAGCCTGAGCCGGCTCTTGGAGGTTATCCGATGGCTCACGGCGGGACGACACCGCCAAACGGCGAGGATGT
>CAYSLN010000372.1:0-1784 GCA_964431825.1 uncultured Pirellulales bacterium
CCGAACGCACGACCGTAATCAGCGGCAACCGATTCAGTCAGATTCTCACCGACAATACCTCTCACCCCACTGATGGTGATTATCAGTTGCTCAGCCATGCGGAAAATTCCGTTCATTGCCTGATGCTCGTCACTCATCCGTTCGGTTACGAGTATTGAGAATCAGTTCAGCATGCAGATGTAAACCTCGTTCACAAACTCGAGCTTGCCTATCTCTTCAATCGCTTTCGCGTCGGGTTCTTTATCCAGACTCACCGCAAGAATAGCCTTTTGTTCTTCCGGCTTTTGTCCTACGCCCATCGTGCAGATATTGATATTGTGTTTGCCGCAAAGCGTCCCCACCGCGCCGATAACGCCGGGCTTATCATCGTTATATATAACCAGTACCGCACCCTGCGGCGTTATCTCTATATTAAACCCGTCAATCTCAATAATACGCAGCAGCTTCCCGCCGAAGACCGACCCCGTCACAGTCCGCGTCACCTTATCGGTAACAACCTTCGCGCTCAAACTCGCAGCCACATCCTTGGCCTGGACATTCTTCGTCTCATTAAAACTTATCCCTCGCTCTTTAGCCAGGACCGGAGTATTGACCATATTCAACGGCATATCGAAATGCCTCTGCAACAATCCCATCGCAAAATTAAGAGTCACCGGCTCAATCGCCATCTCAGCAATCGACCCGCGATACTGCACCTCAACCTCCTTAATCTGCCCTGGCGTAATAGTGCTCACAAGCGTCCCGATTCGCTGTGCAAGTTCGGCATACTTACCAACAATCGGCGCTACCGCCCCGGCTGTCGACGGAGCATTAAGAGCGTTCTTGACCGGCCCGCCCTTGATTGCATCCACGAGAATCTGTGCCGCCTCGACCGCAACCTCAATCTGTGCCTCCTCCGTGCTCGCTCCCAAATGCGGCGTAACAAGACAATTCTCGAACTCGCTGAATCGCTTGTTTTCAGGTGGCTCTGTCGGATAAACATCCAGTGCAGCACCCGCTATACGATTCTCGGCAAGCGCATCGTATACCGCATCTTCATTTATAATCCCGCCCCGCGCGCTGTTCACCAGCCGAACAGTAGGCTTCATCATCTTAATCTGCTCGGCCCCAATCATATTCAGCGTCTGCGGACTCTTCGGCACGTGCACCGTAATGTAATCAGCCTCTTTGAAAACCCTCTCCAAACCGTCGCTGATTTCAACCCCGACCTTTTCCGCATCCGGCGGCGCCGCCAACGGGTCATAGCCAAGGATTTTCATATTGAAACCCTTCGCCATCTTCGCCACAGCCATACCAATCCTGCCCAAACCTATCACACCCAGCACCTTATTATTCAACTGGTTACCCATATATTTTTTCCTGTCCCACGCCCCCCCTTTCAAACTGTTGCAGGCTGGCACAACATTCCTGCTCATCCCAAGTATCAAAGCCATCGTATGCTCCGCCGCACTCAGCGTATTCCCTCCCGGCGTGTTCATAACCAGAATACCCTTCCGCGTCGCCTCAGGCACGTCAATGTTATCTACGCCGACCCCCGCCCGCGCGATACCCTTGAGCTTACCGGGATTAGCTAATACTTTCGCAGTAACCTTCGTCCCGCTTCGGATGATTAACCCGTCATGCTCACCGATAATCTTGGCCAGTTCATCTTCGCTTATACCAGTCTTAACCACCGCCTCGACGCCTTCCGTTGAGTTCAGCAGGTCAATCCCTTCCTGCGCCAGCTTGTCTGTAATCAGCACCTTAATCATAATCCAACTCCAAAAAACCATTACTCTTAAATC
>CAYSLN010000373.1:0-1773 GCA_964431825.1 uncultured Pirellulales bacterium
ATAAAAGGAATTTCATAATACCTAACCCGGACAAGCCGGAACCAAGAAATATTTGCGACCAAGGCACAAAGACACGAAGGATTTTATTTTGTTATTGGTTCTTATTGTCTTGGTGCCTGGTTTATTGTTGTCAAGTCTTTTTTAATTGGAAGCCATGTGGGATATCCCACTGCTTCTTAAAAAATGTAAAGCTTATGTGAAAGTCACCTTCCCGATCCTGGTATTTGAGAGTCTCGACAGAGCTCTAATCTTGCTTCATTGGGGTTAAGGTGACAGACGGGGAGTTATTAAAGCTTTGTGAGAAGATCGATATAATCGTCTTAATGACACCAATGATAATCTCCCCGCCTTTCACCTAAGCAGCTAATTTAAAGTCATGTTTTTTGTTATAGTTTTCTTCATACTGGGCATTATCGCGGGCAAGCGCGAATATTATTCGCAAAAGCTTCCTGGATACTGCAATCAATGCCTTTATTTTGGGTGTACCATTATTAAGCATCTTCTGGTACCTGGTATGCATAATCCCATGGGACTTGACCGAATTAATAGCAGCGAAAAACAAAAGCTTTCTCATCAAGGCCCGGCCCCGTTTAGAAATACGATGCTTCCCTTTATGCATTCCAGAACTAACTTCAAACAGATCAAGCCCGGCAAGTTTCATTACTTCAGATATTGTCGTAAATTTTCTGAAATCACCAACTTCTCCTATCAGGCCGGCAACCGTTATATTCCCAATACCTTTAACAGACAATATACTATGACTGTAAGGAATCTGGTCCAGGTATACAATCATCTGTTCTTTCAGGCTTTCAATGTATCTGTTTTCAGCCTCTATATTAGAAACCAGATGACTTATCTCCAGAAGTATACCCTCTTTGCCTTCTGTAATCCCCACAGATTCTTTTGCGGAATTATAAAGATCTTCAGCACGATCAATTCCCAACTTCCCACGACTGATTTTTCTTACAATATTACAAAGCATTTCAATGCCAATGGATACAACACCTTTAGGATCAGGATAATTTTTAATCAGATACATTCCAGTTTTTGTGGATGGTTTAATAATATTGCCAAGTTCTGGAAATATTACAAAAACAAGATCTTGAAGCTGATTGTTCATGGCTGTTCGGCGTTCCATTGCCCGTTCCCTTGCATGGGTAAGCCTGCGCAACTGAGCGGCAGCACCTTCAGGAACAACAACTGTCAGAGAATGACCCAGCGAAATCACATCTGCGATCACACGAGGGTCCTTTCTGTCGGTTTTGTTAGGAGAATTACCCGTCAATTCTTTGACTCTTTTCGTGTGCATTGGATTCACCTGAACCAGTTTAACCGGTTTCTTTCTCAAATAATTCGCTACCGGTTCAGCATATGGCCCCGTAGATTCAAATCCGATGACAACCTCATCAAGCATGTGTTTTTCTTTAAACCTGCAAAGCTTTTCCCAAAATTTATTAAAGCTTCGACCGCTGTTATAGAACTGAAATGGTTTAACATCTTGATTTTTAGGGGTTCTAAAATAACCATAATGAACTTTTTTGCCGATATCCAAAGCAACAACAAGCGTTTTTTCGTTGATAGTTTTAATTTTTTCAGGTTTATTAGATTTCATGGCTATGCTCCTCTTTTGATTTTTGTTAACCAACTCGCGATTGGCTTAAATCAAAATGAGTATAGCCTTTTTAATTTTAACTCAAGGCTTACTGCAATATAGCAAGCTTTGTGGCAATTAATTTTTGATTGAGCCCTCAGCCCATAAACACAGACAATAAG
>CAYSLN010000374.1:0-1758 GCA_964431825.1 uncultured Pirellulales bacterium
CTTGACGGTCTGACCTTTTCTCATCTCAGAAGCTCTCATTTTTCACTCCGAAAAAACAATAATCAGTAATCAATTATCAATTAGGAAAGCAAGTATTGCAAAACTGTCCCGAAATGTCAAGAAATGTCCGTAGTCGCCGGCTAATGACGGTTACTCTTATGCCTTCTCGATTGTCTCTTATCTCTGGCCTTTTTGGACTTTTTCTCTCCACCAGCACCCATAACAGCGGTCTTATTCAAAGGCTCGACCGGGGCGACGTTTAACTGACGGGCTGGGACATTCACCGAAACAATGTTGACTTTTAGCGCCTGGCCCAAACGAATGCTGCATCCTGAACGCTGACCGACAATAGATTGAGCCTTTATGTCATATTTCCATTGGTCCGGCCCCAAATCGCCCATCGCGATAAGGCCCTCTATGCCAAACTTTCGCGACTGCACGAATACGCCAAAGCTTGTTAAGCCGGTAACAACGCCATCGAGTTCCTCGCCGATTTTCCCACTTAGCATCTGTAGTACCAGCACCATCTTCAGTTCTTTCTCGGCATTCTCCGCCTGCTGTTCGGTAAAAGTGATGTGTTTACCCGTCTCAGCTAAGTCCTGTACTGCCCCAGTTTGCTTGGCTAAATCCAAACGATTCTGCAGGTAATATTCGAGCAGACGATGTACTAATAAATCTGCATATCTTCGTATCGGACTTGTGAAGTGACAGTAGTGAGTCGAAGCCAGCGCGAAATGCCCAACATGCAGCGGTGCATACTGGGCCTTCTCAAAGCTTCGCAGCACAGCCAAATTCACGCCGAAAGAACAATCACCACCTTTAACGGCAGCTAATAAATGCTGTATCGCAGCACGGTCCGGAGTTCGCGGCAGACTAAAACCGAATGCCCTGACAAGCTTGGCGAGATTCTTCATACTCAAGGCATCCGGCTCCGGATGAACCCGGCGAATAAATGCAACATTCAGCCTGTCCAGAAGTGACGCGACTGCATCGTTGGCCTCGACCATAAACATTTCGATTATCGTATGCGGATAGCTGTCATCCGCAGGATGAGCATCCACAACCCGCCCTGCCTCGTCCATCACCAATTCGGTCTCCGGCAAATCCAGATGTATCATTCCGTTTTTCGCACGCCGTCTCTCAACCACTCGGCTAAGCTCCTCCATGCCTTTGAGCAGTTCAATTACCTCAGGGCTGCTATCCTTGGTGTGACCTTTCAAAATCCTGTCGGCTTGCAGATAGGTCAGTCGCTGTCTTGAACACATAAGACTGTTGGCAAATCTGCGGGATATAATTTTTCCTCCCCTGTCGTAAGTTAAATACACACTCTTGACAAAGCGTTTTTGGCCGGGCTGGAGACTACAAATCCCGTTACTCAAAATCTCCGGCAGCATCGGAATGGTCTTGCCGGGCAGATAAACACTGTTCCCGCGAACCTTTGCCTCAGAATCTAAAGGTGAATCAGCCGAAATAAAACAGCTGACATCTGCAATGTGAATCCCCAGTATCCAGTTGCCGTCGGAATCTTTCTCGAGGCTTATAGCATCATCAAAATCTTTTGCGTCCGGCGGGTCGATTGTAATAATGACTTTATCAGTAATGTCTTCCCGTCCTCTTGTTCCTTCCGGATTAAACTCAGCAGCAGCCCGGCGTGCCTGCTCGATACAATCAGTACCGAACTCGCCCGGCAGATGATACTGACAAATTATAGATTTTATCTCGCTTTCATATTGCCCTGCTTTGCCGAGCACCTCAACA
>CAYSLN010000375.1:0-313 GCA_964431825.1 uncultured Pirellulales bacterium
AATTGTCTCTTTGCTTATCGGTGGTTTTTCAGGAGCACGGTAAACGAGGCAAACAGTCTGGTTGCCTGAGACCCCCATCTTATTGACTTCTGCAGTAAGAGTTTTTGGCATTAATGCACTCATTCCCATCGTTCCTTTGGCGTCAATTGTGGCAAGTAACACCCCTGCAGGTGAACCTACCCTGAATTCCACATATCCACCGTCACCAGGTATTGTGATAAAAAGGTTTATCTTTTCTATACCGGAGATATTTACATTTCTGTATGATGTCCAGTCTCCGTCAACAATGCTTTTAACAGATTTCTGTGGCGTT
>CAYSLN010000375.1:323-1754 GCA_964431825.1 uncultured Pirellulales bacterium
TTCCGGAGCCGATTGTTATTCCTTCTGAAGTGGCTGAGGGTTGTGATGCATCATATCTTTTAGCAGCTCCATCCTTCCTGACAACTTCAAACCAATAGACATTGAAGAGGTTACTATTACTCACAGTATTAGCTCCCTCATTATAAACAACTTCTGTTGTTGCACCCTTTGTGGCCAGAAGGTTCTTAATACCTTCCAACGGAGTCACCTTGTTCTTTTCAAGCGGTGTTCCCGAATAAGGTCCCAGTTCAACCTTGTCTGTCTGAGGCCCGATCAGCGCTAATTTCTTAAGCTCAGATGCATTAAGTGGAAGAATTTTCTTATCTGAGTTTTTCGTAAGGTTATTTTTTAACAAGACAGGTGTTTTCGTGGCCACCTCAGCAGCCAGGGCTACATGTTTCGGAGAATTGACTACACTGGTGTCAATAGAGGAATAGGGTACCGATGAAACAGGATCGAATTCCCCTATTCTCATTCTTATTGTAAACATATTTACTAGAGCCAGGTCTATATCAGCTTCAGTGATCAGACCTTGATTCAAAGCCTCGATAGCGCTCGTCTGGTAAACACTTCCACAGTCGGTATCTACTCCGGATTTCAAACCATAAGCTGTTGCCTCAGCCGCAGTTTTGACATATAAATGACCTGTCTGAATATCCTGGATGGCACCGCAATCGCCCGTTATATAACCATTTAATCCGTATGTCTTTCGGGCTATTGTGTCAACAAGATATTTGTTGGCTGACATCGGTATTCCATTCACTGCATTGTAACAGGTCATGATACTTGGCAGTTTATCTTTTTCTATCAGGTTCTTATAAGGTAACAGATAAAATTCCCTCATGTCCCTGTCGTCCATGTCGGAACTGCTGACATGACGGTCGAATTCACTGTTGTTGGCAAAATAATGTTTACCACAGGGCACAGATTTCAGATAAACCGGGTCATTACCCATCATGCCGCGAACAAAACCACCTCCAATCTCTGAAATAAGGAATGGATCCTCACCAAAAGACTCACCTGTCCTTCCCCACCGTGGATCTCTTACAGGTTCCACAACAGGCGACCAGTAAGTAAGGTTTGAAATCACCGTGTAATTGAATGCCCTGGCCTCATCGGAAATAACCGAAGTCTCAAGTTCCATAAGGTCAGGATCCCAGGCAGATCCCAGCGAGGCGCTGCTTGGGAAAGAAGTTGCGGCTCCGGCATTCGGATTAAACATCCCAACTACACCGTGAAGAGCTTCACCCCATACATTATAGGCATTAATACCCAGACGAGGAACAGCTGGCATACTATTACCCAGCAGACTTTGCTTTTCCTCTAAGGTTAGTCTTGATACCAGATCAGCAGCTCTTTCTTCAAAAGAATAAGCCGTGTTCAGATAAATGGGTTTTTTAGCACTTTCGCTACCAGGCATAAAAGCCATTA
>CAYSLN010000376.1:0-1748 GCA_964431825.1 uncultured Pirellulales bacterium
CAGGATAAAATATGGGAGGATAATACAGAGGCAAGTCCAGTTCAGCAATGTAACTAAAAGGTAACCAAATGGAAATGAAAAATAATATGTTTTACAGCAAAACCATTAAAAAACAAGCTTTTAACAGGTCACATCTAATCTGGGTTATCGGAACTACGATGGCTATAATTTTATCTGCCGTGCCTGCAATCGGAGCCGAATTTAGCGTCACGCCAATAGAACTGGAGCTGACGCCCACGGCGGGTGAAACGATTAGGGAAGCCATTAGAATTCGAAACCTGGAGTACGAAGAGAATGAAACATTCGATATAAGTGTGGTAGACTTGACCCAGCACGAAGACGCCTCGTTCTGGGCTCTTGACCCCAACGACGTTGATTTTGATAGGTCAAAACTGACTTCATGCAAAGATTGGGTGAGATTGAGCACTGACAGCGTCGAGCTTGGACCGAGGGGTTCGCTACCTCTATTACTAACTATAAGGGTGCCTCGGAGTGCGCGTGGATTCTACTCTACGGCGCTTCTTGTCGCAAAAAGGCCCAGACCGGATGCAACAGGAGTGAGTTTAACCGTCCGACTTCTGATTCCCGTTCTCGTTGAAGTACAAGGTCGGCCGATGCGGCATCAGGTGGAATTGCAGGACGTCGGGATGGAATTCATCACACCTCCCGTAGTAAACCAACCAACAACGATAATATCAGCAACTATCACAAATAACGGCGGCACCTATTCAAGAATTTCGACTTTTTTAGACCTTAAGTACTACCAGAACGAGCACTGGCAAAGTGTTACAATGACAGAATTCAGAACTCTCAGGATTCTCCCTGGTTCCAAATTGAAGTTATTAGGTAATCTCAGACGGCCTCTGCCGTCCGGTAGGTACTCAATAAAAGGGACGCTCCGCGTCGACGGTCGGCGGGTAAAACCGCTTGAAAAGGAAATAGACTTCGTCAGCAATCCGGAGATCACAAAGCTCGCAACTGACATGGCCCTCAACCCAACTCCACCCGAGGTTTTTGTAGACGCCTTGCCGGGCGCTACCCGAATGAAAGCAATTAGGCTTACCAATTCTTCGCAAGAAACTGTTTATGTCAAGGCGAAACTAATGATGCCACCCCATCTCAAAGGTGCTGCTCTTGGCGAGTTGAGAGGGGAAGATTTGGCTTGCCTCGATTGGCTAACAATAACACCACAGGAGTTTACGCTCCGCGGAAGAGGACGACAGAGCTTACGGATTACTGCAAATATGCCTGAGCATTCAGGGCTGCACGCCAGCTATTATGCGATTCTTGCCTTAAACTCCATGTATGATGATGGCCGGAATGCTGGTTGGACAACAGTGCCCATTTGTGTCACAAATAGGAAAATGGAGACCTTACCCGCGGTTAACCCGGTGAAGCTTACCCTCGGTGCCATGGAGGAGTCCAAATATATTGTCATCGGCAGATTTGGTAATGTCGGAAATATATACATAAATCCCAGCTGCAGGGCTACCGTTACAAACTCCGCAGGCATAAACATAAAAAGAACTTTACTCAGCGGTGAGCCAGGTATTATGTTACCGCTCGAAATCAGAGATTTCTCCGGAATCATAGACTTCGCCGAGGTTGCTGACGGTATGTACCGTCTTGTAGCGACCTTGGAATATGAACCAAACAATACAGTGGTCTACCAAATTCCTATATGGATATACGTCGAGGGAGACCGGAGGATTGTTGAAATCATTAAACCAGAGCAATTCGAAGAGGCT
>CAYSLN010000377.1:0-1722 GCA_964431825.1 uncultured Pirellulales bacterium
TTTCATTGCACAAAAATAAAATTGGGTGGATTTAAGCGGTATCTAAGCACACAGTTTTATACTTTGCTGAGAGCTGCCTGTGGCAACCTTATTGACTTGGTCGATGATTTCGGCGGTTAAAGGATTTCACATACAACTCTAACCTCCCCGCCGCAGGCTCAAATAGAGTGATTATTGCTCCTACTTGGTTTCCGGCAGTTGTTTGCATAATTCGAGAGTCTTTTTCACCTGCCAGCGGACGAAATGTGGCGCGCCACAGACCAGATAAATCCCGATTGTCAGCATAATCAGCCAGGGTAAGACTTTTTCAACACTCAGAAATGGTGGAGTATATATTGTTTTGTATCCTGCCACAGACCGAGCTTTAAGCATCGCATAACTCATTAGCGTATAGGTCATTTGCCATAAAAGGATGATGAGACTGTATAAACCTGCGGCCATAGAAATCAGCCGAAAGGCAACGGGCAGCCATTGGATTTGCGAAACCGGCTCAGAAACTTCACTTGTCCCCACAATCTTTTCGGCGAACTGTTCACCTTTATAAAGGAATATGTATAGCAGCACCGCCAAACATATTGCTTGAAAAACAATTGAGAACGTAGCCGTTAATATTGGTGTTTCCGAAGGCCTCGTCAATGCCAGCGATATAGGGGTAGGTATATAGGAAATTAGGCGTATGGCGAAGAATATCCCCATACCGGACAACATGATTTTCGCCAGTGTATGCATTTTATTCATTTTCTTCCCTTTCTAAGTTGCTAATGGAGGAGTCTGCGAGTTTAGCCTGTTCGATTTTGGGTTCTCCGATCCGAGTATGTTCCAGTTGCCAGCGGATATAATGCGGCGCGCCGCAGATAAGATAAAAGGCCAATATCGCCTTTAAGATGCCGTATATATTTCTATACCACTCTGAATAGGATAGCTTGAGGATGCTTGGCACGCTCTTGGATATGATTATGTCGTTGATGGCGGGGCGGATTAGAAAGAATATCTTTGGAATCTTCACTATGGTGGAGATAGACCCGGATAGTAGCATCAGACCGGCGAAGACTAATCCGACGCGAAGTGATTTCACCAGCCACACTGCCTGGTTTTGGGGCTCAAACTCCTCTCCTGCTCCAGCCATCCATTTAGACAAGCCATCGTTGTTGAAGATTGCAAAGTAAACGATAAATCCGGCTAAAACTGCATAAAACGAGAGCGAAATAACCTCCTGCATTATAGAAGGCCCCTCCGGCCGGTACACATATATGCCTGGATAAAAGCTATACAAGGTTACAACAGCATGGATGCCCAGGACGACGAGGACGGTTTTCGCTATTATTTGCATTTTTGTCATTTCAGTGCTTCTCCGCTATAAATTGTGGCTTTCATTCTACCCGAAGATTTCCCCTAAAAAAGAAAAAAAAGGTTGATTAGCTGGTGCGAATCAGCTATAGTTTCGAAATTGTAAATTTTGCTCTGTCGCACGGGGTAGACTCATTGTGGGGTCAACAGCATCACGGCGTGGTTGACTCAAGCCTCCGGCAGAGCCAAGCCGGGCCGTACAGGACGGTCTCCGTGACAGATAGAAAGTGAAAAGCTTAAAGGCAAAAAACCTAAAGATAAATAATTCTACGGTTTTTATCTTTTCGTTTTGTGTTTAAATACCCGGTGGTGTAATTGGCAACACATGGGCTTTTGGTGCCCATATTCCAGGTTCGAGTCCTGGCCGGGTAGCTT
>CAYSLN010000378.1:0-1704 GCA_964431825.1 uncultured Pirellulales bacterium
GGATACATCATACCTGGAGTTTTTGGATTTTCCTGTTTTTGATGTTAGCTGCCATGATATATTACATACTAAGCGGAAACTTGTTGCGGCGGCCTTACATCCAACCACAACAGGCACCGTCGGAAAATAGCGGGAACCCATAGACTTTCACAACCAAAGAATGCCGGAAATCCGAAACTGGAAGTGGAGTAATTCAAAACTATGAAATCCTCATTGAGATTCTTAAATAAAATACAAGATAAGAATAAACCATCAAGGTAGACTCTATGAAATACTCCTTTGTTTCGAAGATGTGGCGGATGGCTGCGTATGTGTTGGTGGTCATGTCTCCACTGGTTGTAGTAAATCTGGCAACAATCGCAAGCAAAGATCCATTAGCCGTAAAACTTGCCGACAGTGGTGCTCTGCTGGCCTTCCCAATTCTCGCGATGCAATTTGTCTTGTCGGCCCGCTGGCATTGGATTGAGAAACCCTTTGGACTGGATAGAATATTTGTTTTCCATAAGGTGATGGCTGTCACGGCCTTCTGCCTGCTTGTTGTTCATCCGCTCCTGCTTGCTTTTGGTGAATTCGGCACAAAATTACTAATTAGCACACAACAGCCATGGCCCATCCTGATTGGCAAAATCTCCTTATTACTGCTTTTTATTATCGTTGGTGTTAGTCTTTTTCGTGTTGTTTTAAAATTCGAGTACCAGAAATGGCACATAGTGCATAATGTGCTCGCCTTGACGGTGTTGACCGGCGGGTTTGTACATAGCTGGATAGTGGGGCCTGATTTACAGAATGGCCGAACTATGCAGGTACTTTGGATTTCGTTTCTGTCCCTTGCTGTGATATCGTATCTCTTTCATCAGCTCCGGCAGCGAATAGGGGCTTCACGGCATGCCTATCGAGTGGTGGAAGTAAAGCAGGAAACGCGAAATGTCTGGACTTTAAAGTTTGCTCCGCCAGATGGCATTCCAATCCGGCCCTATATACCTGGACAATTTCACTTTATTACTTTACACAGGGGACCTGAATTGCCAAAAGAAGAGCACCATTTTACCATCTCGTCCAGCCCACTTGATCACACCTCCCTCAGCTCGACCATCAAAGAATCAGGTGACTTTACAAAAACGATTGGCAGGACCAAGGTAGGCGACAGGGCAGTTTTAGAAGGCCCCTTTGGCCGGTTTTCCTTTGTGCGGCATATCAATCTAGAATATCTGGTCTTTATAGCCGGTGGTATTGGTATAACACCATTCATGAGTATGCTACGTTACCTGCATGATACTCACTCGCAACAGCAGGTACTACTCATGTATGCCAATAAAAGTGAACAGGATATCGTGTTTCGAGAAGAACTCGATCTCATTGCACAAACAAAAGAACCTCAGCTGAAGATCGTTCATGTAATCAGTCAGCCAACCAATAAGTGGCTTGGTGAAAAAGGCCTTATTGATTCGACAATGCTGCACAAATATTGTGAAAATACAATCAGCAAAAGCTCGTTTTACGTGTGCGCACCACCGCTAATGATTACGGCTGTTACCCGGAGCCTAATTTTGCTGGGGGCCAAACGCAGCCGAATTTATTCTGAAAGGTTTTCTCTTTAATCAAGAAGAAAAAAAGGTTTTAACTGAGGTATCAGAGATTAATTCACAAGAGCTTATAGACACCGCGAAGACGCTGGTTGCCGGCGATAAAGATTTACTGGCGACG
>CAYSLN010000379.1:0-1693 GCA_964431825.1 uncultured Pirellulales bacterium
AAATCAAAAGACGATCCGAATGCTTTACTTAAACGGTGGGCAGATATTCGAGAAATGATTTTGAATATTGACTCTAGAATCCATTATTGGGAGAACAGAAGAATTCAATTCCTTCAAATCACATTAGGCATCTTAGCTGCTTCTATTGTTGCACTTATCGCATTAATACCTAAATTCCCTACAGATGGAATAATACGCAATTTACAGCTTTGCCTATATTTGCCCTTTGTTATTTCCTGCTTTGTTCTATTTGTTGGTAGTATCTGGCTATTAATTATATGGAACAGGCAGAACAATCCTAATTATCCGTTTACTAAAGGTTATAAAACCTGGAGATGGCATTATAGGCATGCTGAAAAAACACCTTTAGATACAAAAACAAATTACAGCATGGAAGAGTATAGAAAGCAAATCAATATCTTCATTAACAACATGAAAGAATATAAGATAAAAACATTAGTGTGCGATCCTACTGAATTATTGGACCAAGATTTGTCACAGCTATATTTGCTGATAACCAATGAGAAATTCAAGGTGAAATACGTGTCAGATTTGAGAGACAAAATGTTTAAGGTGCTATTGTTTTCCTTAATAATAGGTTTCGGAACACTAGTATTTACTTTGCTTAAGTATTAATAAAACCAGCATGGAATGATTTGCTGTGTTTTTGACCACCTGACATTGTACAACCAGAAATGTATTATGCGAAGCAAAAAATACCACACCATAACAATTCGCTGCACTGCGACTGGCAAAGGCGCGGTCTTTGCCAGCGGGTGAGCTCTAAAGTTCGGCATAGTCAGTATAACCGTATGCCTCTGCGATTAGTCCGAGAGTTAAGGAGGATATGGACCGATGATTGAAACACAAAAGCTTGTTGCACACATCGAGCAAGTCTTTACTTATCTTCGATCTGATGTGAATAATTACAGGGCTGCTGAAAGGATCGGAGCTGGATCCTACCTATTTACTGCTTTCAGCGGAATCGATTTTTTCGGATCGCTTGGAGTGCCAGAGTCCGAGCTAAATGACCGTGAAAAAGAAGGCCGGGGTTTGTTGCGCAAAAGCGCGAAAGGGTCACGATGGTACATTCGGGAGTGGATGGGTCAGATCAGAGGGCAGTATGCCGAGCTAGCTCTGGTGAATCGCCTCTACACGGATGTGCGATGTGGGCTGGTGCACGAGGGCATCGTCAAGCCTGGATTGTTGATTGGGCTTGACCATGGGGACTTTCATCTGCAGCAGGTAGTTCTCGACGGCGGGACTCGGGGTACATCGCTACCAAGCATCGGTGTGTTGTTCGTTGACACAGCAATTTTCGCGGATGATTTTCTGGCCTCGGCACAGGTTTTTCTGAACGCAATCAAAAATGATGACTGCGTCAGCCAGCGGGCATTGACGCGGTTGAGTGAGCACCTCGAGCAAGCCGTAACTGACATCTCAGGGCTTGGCGATGCAGTTCAAGTCGGACCAGCCGAGTTCGGGGAGCTTTATGAGACATCATCTGCGAGTCCATATGATCCTGGTGGATGTTGGCTTCGTAGCAATTTGGCAATGGAGGACAATGCCACTGGCGATAAACTGGATGCCGAACCACTGCGTGGAGCGTGACGCGGTGAACCGCGCCTCTCATGATGGCCGTGTGTGCCAGGCATGGCACGTAGCTAGTGAGGTGCAAGTCCTCACACCAGGT
>CAYSLN010000380.1:0-1682 GCA_964431825.1 uncultured Pirellulales bacterium
GTGCTATCGACTTTTCGTACGGCTGCCGAGTTATGTGAACAGAACAAAACATTTATATTTAATCACAATGAAGCAATTTTATATGAATGGGTAAAGGAATATGAGCCTAAGCTCTTTGAGCGGATTAAGAAACTTGTCAGGGCCGGGAGGTGGCATATTATGGGGGGCTGGTACCTTCAGCCAGACTGCAATATGCCCAGCGGCGAGTCGTTTGTTCGACAGATTCTTGCGGGTCGTCAATATTTCAAAAAGAATTTCGGCGTCAGGCCGAGGACGGCTATAAATTTCGACCCTTTCGGCCACAGTCAGGGTCTTGTGCAGATACTTGCCAAATCTGGCTATGATTCATATTTATTCGGCAGGCCGCAGCAAAAGTGGATGGAACTGGAAAACGACCTTTTTGTTTGGGTGGGTTTTGACGGTTCTGAGATTTTGGCCAAGAGATTTAGAGACTTGTACAATACCAGTATTGGCAATGCTAAAAAGCAGATTGTCGAAAGAATTGAACAATCTAAAGACAATGTCTCAGAGATTCTGTGGGGTGTAGGCAATCACGGCGGCGGACCAAGCAGAAAAGATTTGGCTGACATTAACGAACTGATGAAACAGCATAAAGACATTAAGATATTGCATTCCACTCCGGAGGCGTATTTTGCGCAAGTTTGCGGCGACAATGCCGGTCTTAAAAGGTATCAGGCGGATTTGAATTCATGGGCGATTGGCTGTTATACTTCTATGATTCGTGTCAAGCAAAAGCATCGCCAATTTGAAAATGAACTCTATATGGCGGAAAAAATGGCATCTTCTGCCGAGGCTAATGGGCTTTTAAAATATCCGCAGGATGAATTTGCTATCGCTTCAAAAGATTTAATGTTCACACAATTCCATGACATATTGCCAGGCTCATCAATTCAGCCGGTTGAAGAGGCGGCTTTGCGGACAATGAATCATGGGATGGAAATTATTTCAAAAATAAAAGCTCGCTGTTTCTTTGCGCTTGCTTTAGGACAGAAGAAAGCCGGAGAGGGACATATTTCAGTTCTGGTTTATAACCCGCACCCAAATAAAATTGCGGGTACTTTTGAGTGCGAGTTTAATCTGCCTGATTTTAATAACACCGGAACTTTTACCAATATCAAAGTTTCTCATAACGGCAGAATTATTCCGAGTCAGGTTGAAAAAGAATTAAGCAATCTTGCGTTTGACTGGCGTAAGCGAATAGTGTTCCAGGCTCTGTTGGAGCCAAGCCAGATGAATAGATTTGACTGTATTTTAGAAGAAATTGCCAAAAAGCCTCCTATCCGAAAGACTTCAAAGAATGGTAAAATTGTTTTTGATAACTCCGAGTTAAAGGTTGTTATCAACGCCAAGACGGGCTTTATAGACAAATATAGAATAAATGGCGTTGATTTTGTTGAGAAAGGCGCCTTTTGCCCTGTTGTTCTTGAGGACAATGATGACCCGTGGGAAGTAGAGAAGGTTCGTTTCGGAAAAACAATCGGCAAATTCAAACTTCTTGACAGAACTGCCGGCACGAAATTCAGCGGACTTAAGGGTGTTAAGCTTGATTCGGTGCGGGTCATTGAAGATGGCGATGTCAGAACGGTGGTAGAGGCTGTGTTTGGGTTTGAGGAATCCTTTATCTGTCAAAGATATAAACTGCCTAAAGCAAGTACTGAATT
>CAYSLN010000381.1:0-1671 GCA_964431825.1 uncultured Pirellulales bacterium
AATCAAGAAGACAAAAACCTTGTAGAGCGAATCCCCCAATTCTGATGTTGGGGGATTTTGTTTATTGAATGCTATTGCTCAAGGCCGAAATACTTCAACCATTGTTCGGTTTCACTCTCGGTAAGTCCATGGCGTTTCGCAGCCGGTTCCCTGACGTTCTTTCTTTTCCGGCTCAATTGCTTTTGAAGATTGTTCAAGAACATTTCAGACTTCACCGAGGTGGCTTTTCTTGCCTGTGCGGCCTTTCGCAATCTCCGGTCACTGCTGACAATCATCAAACTTTTCGGAGCCGTGCTTGCTTTTATTTTTTTCTCGATGACCGTATCGGCATCAGTTCCGATACCGGCAAAAATAACCTCCAGATTGCTGATATTGTCAAATCCACTTTTGTCTCGCGGCCCTGTACCGTCAAAAACCAACTCACCGGTTTGGCGGGTCAGTTTCAAAAACCTGCCCACAACTCGACATAACTGGACATCAGTACTTGACTCAGAATCTTCCTCCGCTTTATAGATTGCGTGCAACAGATTATGACCGTCAATAATAATCGGCATCGGTCAATCACCAGCTTCAAATCTTACTTCGCCGCCGACGATGGTCTTTTCGACTTTGCCTTTGACCAGCCAGCCTTGATAGGGGCAGTTTCTGCTCTTGGAGCGGAACTTGTTTACATCGATTTCATACTCGGCATCCGGGTCGATAACCGTAACGTCAGCCTGTTTGCCTACTCCGAGTGTGCCCTTATCGACGCCGATTATTTTAGCGGGTTTTTCCGTCATCAATCGGATAAGGCCGGGCCAGTCCAAAATACCCGGCTCTAATAACGCCTTGACGAAAAGCGCCAAAGAACACTCCATGCTGGCTATTCCGAAAGGAGCGGCCAAGAATTCCAGCTCCTTTTCACTCTGCAGGTGTGGGGCGTGGTCGCTAACCAGGGCGTCGATCAGGCCTTCGGCAATTGCCTGCTTTAGGGCCGCAACATCTTCGTCTCTTCGCAAAGGTGGATTGACCTTATAGTTGGTGTCATATTCGGCGCAGCACTGCTCGGTCAAAAGCAAATGATGTGGTGTTACTTCACAGGTAATCGGCAGAGAATCTTTCTTCGCAGCCCTTATTAGCTCAACTGAGCCTGCTGTCGATATATGCTGGGCGTGGTAGCGGGCGCTTGTCTTCTTAACCAGCTGAATATCCCGCCACAACATTGCCTCTTCAGCCAGCACATCGGCCCCCGGCAGGCCGAGTATCGTGGAGTAATAGCCGGCATTCATCACACCATCACCGACAAAACTATTATCCTGACAGTGTTGCGCCACGACCACATTAAACATTGCCGCGTACTTCAACGCCCGGAGCATAACCGAAGGGTCTTGCACTCCCCCGCCGTCATCGGTGAAGCCTACTGCACCAGCTTCGGCCATAAACCCCATCTCCGCAAGCTCAACACCCTGGAGTCCTTTCGTAATGGCCCCCATTGTGTAAACGTGTGTTTTTCTCGTCTGTCTACCTTTTCGATGGACATATTCGACATCGGTCTCATTTTCGATGACAGGGTTTGTATTGGGCATACAGACGACCGAAGTAAAACCAGCCGCCACCGCCGCTGTTGAGCCGCTTGCTATTGTTTCTTCCTCTTCATCGCCCGGCTCACGAAAGTGAACATGAATATCGATC
>CAYSLN010000382.1:0-1668 GCA_964431825.1 uncultured Pirellulales bacterium
CAAGGTCCACAACTCCTTAAGCCCAACTCTTCTGACGCTGAAATCCAAAAAAGAACTGTTTATAAACCCTTTGTGCCGGTTGATGCAGGAGCGCCCCATGCCTACCTCATCCCAGGCTTGATCCTCGCTTAGAGGAGGGTCATCCATCGCGCGTGGCCAGCCGTCGAATCGCAGGGCATCCGTGAACAGTGGTACATAATTTGCACCCTTTACATCAGGGCCCCTCCAGTTTTCTGTAGTGCTTCCATTTAAAGTACCTGCCGGCCGGGGATTTCTTGTATTAAGGACATAACCATTTAAACCGTAGCTGCCGTCGATACCCTCATCTGTGTCTAAGTCCAGGTGGGGTTGGCCCGATGGCGGACTCCACCCGGCACCGTTCTTTAAGATACCCCAAGAGCTGAAGGTGTCATACCTAGGTAGTCTGACGTAATTCTCGTCATATATTGGTTTTTTGGCTGTCGGGCAAAACCATAGCTTGTTTTGTATCCTGCTCTGATAGCGTATTTCAAGCTCACCCAACCACCAGTGCCCCGTTCCCTCCTCGCCAGACCAGAAATGACCGTTGTTACTTTCTGTGTACATCGCACAGATGAGGTTCCACTGTTTGAGGTTCGACCGGCAAGTGATTGTCCGCGCCTGTTCTTTTACTCGCTGCATAGCCGGCATCAATATAGACATCAACAACGCAATAATGGCAATCACAACCAGTAGTTCTATTAAAGTAAATCCGCTTCGCTTGTTCATGATAACGCGTCTTTTATATGCTCTAAAAAACTATTTTATAAATTATTGCCTATACTACCTACTTTTCTTTATTCTACCAAATGGCCGGCAATAATTCAAGGAATAGATGGCTATACCTAGCCCTTTGAGATGTTTTTCATTTTGCTTTCTTTTGCAGCATTTGGGCCTGCAGTTTTATCAACTCCTCGGCACTGACTATCTTCGTCCTGAAATCGGTAAAAAACACCCTGTACCTGTCATCGGAAAGCTTCCAATGTGCCAGGAGCGCATCGCCGTCTTTCGGCTCGGCGCCGTTACTGTAATATACAATCTTCCTACCTTGCCCGGTCGGGTTCTCGTATTCTAACATCCCTGCCAATGTCTCGCTTTTGCTGCTGTCTCTCCATCCGAGATAATGCTTTACTATCTCTACACTACTATCGGTCAAGGCCCGGCCACCAAAGAAGTTGGCGCACAGGAGTATTGTTATAATTATCGCCGCTGCCGCGGCTAATTTGCTTATCCTTAAATCTATCAGGACATTGATGGTATCCATCCCCGCCCTGTGCGGCATAAGCCTGTGCGGGATCTGGTGCTTTATATCTTCGGCAAGACCGGGGCGTGCCGGCTCTGTCGTTTGCTTCGCCAGTTCATTCAATAATTCCTTTAGCTTTTCTTCTTCCATCATAACCTCTGCTTTTTTGGAACCTCGTGTTGTGATTTATCCCTAAATTTGAATCCTTCAAATATTCTGTTTTCTTAAAATTGCTAATGCCCTGCTCAGTCTGCTTTTGAACGTGCCTTCTCTGATACCTGCTGCTTCAGCGCCCTCAGCGATAGTCAGGTGCTGCATATAATGTAAAACAATCACCTGTCTGAATTTCCAGGGCAGCTTTGCGACGGCACCTTTGAGCCGGCCGAACTGCTCATTGCGGACAACGT
>CAYSLN010000383.1:0-1653 GCA_964431825.1 uncultured Pirellulales bacterium
TTATAGCCGTAAAGACAACGACCATCATAGCCATTGCTACAAGCATCTCCAGCAAAGTCATGGCCGGATAAAACCGGACGTTATCGTATCTGTAATGCATTTTTGTCATCGTGTAATTTCTTCCCCTGTTGATGATATTTTCGGCATAAAACAAAGGAGCCCTTATGTCAGTTTTGATTTATCGGTTAGTGAACGCGAGAATAAAAAAGCTGCGATAAATCGGGCTATTTGCAGATGTCGACTTGTTTTTATCAGGCGTAAGTAAGCATCCCGAAGGAAAAATCACAGGTCCGAGAAAGAGGTCCCATAAGTTTGCCGATAGGACCCCATACCGGAAATAAAGCTGTCAGCATAAGCCTTACGAGCTTGGCCACCTTCTGGCAAGATAAGTGGTAAGTGTAACCTCGATTTCACCGCTCGAGAGGCTTTCGTTGCCGTTCAGGTCGTAGCCGACCGAGACACTTATCTGCTTTAACGGATCGCCGGTGTTATCAGCGACGTTGCATCGGTACGAGCCGCCGAGATCTGTGCCGCTCTCGGAAAATGATTCGCCCCCATTGGTGTAGTCGTAGACGGATTTTGCTTTTATTTCATCGAGTTTGGCCTGCGCCAGTATGAGGCTGCGGGTTTTTCGTTCTATAATCACACTGGTCACTTGCGCACTTGTAAGAGCCTTCAAGATTGGAACCACTCCTATAATCAGCAGGCCCGAAGCAACCACAATCTCAGTGAGTGTAAAGCCCGCTGAACGATTCCCGGCTTTTTGTTTCCGGTTGCAGGCCGGCATCCGAAAATGTGCCACGACAGACCATAGCTTCATCAGTTTTCGGTGCATTTTACCATACCTGTTGCAGATACAATGTTTATTGTGAAGGTTTTACCTTCAGCCGTGACGGTCAGTTGAGTATCGCTTCCGGTCAGACTTCCCAGAGGGCCGAATTCGAAGGAACTGCCGCCAGTGCAGCTAATATTCGAATCGATTGAAAATGTGCCATTTGCGATTGCTGTTGAAGTGTCCAGATTGACTATCTCGTAACCGGAATACGGAGCCGAACCGGTCATATTCAATGCATATCCGTCCGTGTTGGTTGCTGCGTTGGAGATTGCCAGAACCCGTGCATGTCGAAGGTCGGTAACAATTTTTCTTGCAAGCGTATCGGCCCGCTGGCGATGCAGAGCACCATACTGAAATCTCGGCACCGCAACAAAAGCCAATGCAGCCAAAATCAACACAACTACAATCAGTTCGATAAGGGTGTGGGCTTTTCTTTTTCCGGCCATTTCACAAGTCTACCTGGACAATTAAAAAAGGATGGCCACCAATCGCTCTCGCAGCCACCCTTATTGATTTGCACTTATATGAAACTGGACCCAGTTTTTAACTAACTCTCACCCTCTCTTAATGGTCGTGCGCAGTAATCCGGTTGTTATTATAAACATAAGGGTGATCTGCTGCACCAAATGGACATGCAGGCACATCAGTAGGAGCAAAATAGTTAGCATCGCCTGTAAGCGCAGCCAGGGAAGCTGGGTAGGCACCCGTGTTTATATAGTACAGTTCGATCTGCGAGTTCAGTAAGTCAATATTAGTGTTGCAAGCATTAATTTTAGCAGTTGTTGCCCCTCCAATAATTCTCGGGACAGCAATTGCCG
>CAYSLN010000384.1:0-1651 GCA_964431825.1 uncultured Pirellulales bacterium
ACGTTGTCCGCAATGAGCAGTTCGGCCGGCTCAAAGGTGCCGTCGCAAAGCTGCCGTGGAAATTCAGACAGGTGATTGTTTTACATTATATGCAGCACCTGACTATCGCAGAGGCTGCTGAAGCAGTAGGTATCAGAGAAGGCACATTCAAAAGCAGACTGAGCAGGGCATTAGCAATTTTGAGAAAACAGGATATTTGAAGGATTTCAATTTAGCAATAAATCATAAAACGAGGTTCAAAAAAGAGCTGAGGTCAAGATGAAAGAGGAAAAGCTAAAGGAATTATTGAATGAACTGGCAAAGCAAACGACAGAGCCGGTACGCCCCGGCCTTGCCGAAGATATAAAGAATCAGATTCCACACAGGCTCATGCCGCACTGGGCGGGGATGGATACCATCAACGTCCTGATAGACTTGAGGATAAGCAAATTAGCCGCAGCAGCGGCGATAATTATAACAATACTCCTGTGCGCTAACTTTTTTGGTGGTCGGGTCCTGACCGATGGCAGTGTAGAGATGGTAAAACAATATCTTGGGTGGAGAGACAGCAGCAAAAACGAGATGCTGGCAGGGATGTTAGAATATGAGAACCCGACCGGACAAGGCAGGAAGATTGTATATTACAGCAACAACGCCGAGCCGGAAGACAGCGATGCGCTCCTGGCACATTGGAAGCTTTCCGATGACAGGTACAGGGTATTTTTTGCCGATTTCAGGACGAAGATAGTCAGTGCCGAGGAGTTGATAAAACTGCAGGCCCAAATGCTGCAAAAGAAAGCAAAATGAAAAACATCTCAAAGGGCTAGGTATAGCCATCTATTCCTTGAATTATTGCCGGCCATTTGGTAGAATAAAGAAAAGTAGGTAGTATAGGCAATAATTTATAAAATAGTTTTTTAGAGCATATAAAAGACGCGTTATCATGAACAAGCGAAGCGGATTTACTTTAATAGAACTACTGGTTGTGATTGCCATTATTGCGTTGTTGATGTCGATATTGATGCCGGCAATGCAGCGGGTAAAAGAACAGGCGCGAACAATAAGTTGCCGATCGAACCTCAAACAGTGGAACCTCATCTGTGCAATGTATACAGGAGACAATAACGGTTATTTCTGGCCTGGCGAGAATGGAACAGGACACTGGTGGTTAGCTGACCTTGAACCACGCTATCAGAGTTGGAAGCAAAACGAGCTATGGTTCTGCCCGACAGCCAAAAAGCCAATATACGATGAGAACCATAACGCAAGACCTACGGAAAATATTTTCAACGCATGGGGCATCTTTACGAACGATTTTGAGTGGTCCGGGAGTAAGGACTTATACGTAGATGGTATCGCAGGCAGCTACGGTTTAAATGGTTATGTCCTCAGTACAGCAATTCCCAACCCGTCAGGTACTCCAGACAGCAGCACTACAGAAAACTGGAGAAGCGCCGGTGCAAAGGGTGCAAATAATGTACCACTGTTCGCCGATGCTCTGCGGTTCGACGGCTGGCCACGCGCGATGGATGACCCTCCTGAGACCGAGTTTGAAGCCTGGAATACCGTGGGCATGGGGCGCTCCTGCATCAACCGGCACAAGGGATATATAAACGCTTCTTTTTTGGATTTCAGCGTCAGAAGAGTTGGGCTTAAGGAGTTGTGGACCTTG
>CAYSLN010000385.1:0-1646 GCA_964431825.1 uncultured Pirellulales bacterium
AGATAATATACAAAAGTAAGATGCAGCAAAAGTCTTCTCTTTATTTTTATTGGGTATGAATGTGAATAAAAAATTGAAAATTTTGCTTGTAAACCCGGAAGTACCAAACACATTCTGGAGTCTTAAAAGTGCCTTAAAGTTCGTTTCCAAAAAGGCGCTTCTTCCGCCTCTTGGGCTGCTTACGGTTGCGGCGATGCTGCCGGAATCTTTTGAGAAAAAATTGATTGATATGAACACAGTTACACTTCGTGACCGGCATATTAAGTGGGCCGACTATGTATTCATCTCTGCAACGGCTATCCAAAAGAACTCTGCCGGGGCGGTGGTAGAAAGATGCAATAAACTCAAAGTCAAAGTTGTCGCCGGCGGTCCGTTATTCACCTCGTCCCCTGAACTGATTCCTAATGCTGACTATCTTGTCCTTAATGAAGCAGAACTCACACTGCCGGATTTTCTAAAAGACCTTGCGAATAACTGTGCAAAACCAGTTTATAAAACAGACCGGAAAGCCGATATAGAAAACAGCCCGGCTCCGCTCTGGCGATTGATAGATATGAATAAGTACGGCATGATGGGGCTTCAATATTCGAGGGGCTGTCCGTTCGATTGTGATTTTTGCGATGTTACAAATCTTCTTGGCCGTAAAGTGCGAACAAAGACCACTCGTCAAATAATCGATGAACTTGAAAACCTTTATGTCCATCAATGGCGAGGCGAAGTGTTTTTTGTTGACGACAATTTTATAGGGAAACGCCAACAACTGAAAAAAGAATTGCTGCCGGCAATCATCGATTGGATGGACAAAAGAAACCGTCCATTCGCTTTCAATACGCAGGCTTCTATCGACCTTGTAGACGACGAGGAGCTTATGGGCCTGATGGCCAGAGCAGGTTTCGATAGCGTATTTATCGGCATCGAATCTCCTAACGATTCAAGTCTGGCCGAATGCAACAAAATACAAAACACCGGACGTGATATTGTCGCAGCTGTCAAAAAGATACAGAGATTTGGTATGCAGGTGCAAGGAGGCTTTATTGTCGGTTTTGACAATGATAAGCCAAATGTGTTTGACAAATTGATAAACCTGATTCAGGACAGCGGCATAGTAACAGCGATGGTAGGGCTGCTCAATGCCCCGCGGGGGACGAAACTGTATCAGAAGCTGATGAGTGAAAACAGATTAGCAAAGCCGTCAACAGGAGACAATATGGATTGCACAATGAATTTTATCCCCAGGATGGATATTAACGAACTTCTGAGCGGATATGAGAAAGTGCTGAATACTATCTACTCACAAAAATATTTTTGTAAACGCATCAAAACTTTTCTTGAGAACTACAATTTCAGCAACAAGACAAGACTTAAAGTGGGTTATTGCGACATTAAGGCTTTTTTCAGGGCAATGTGGCGAATCGGAGTGATAGAGAAGGGCAATATTCATTATTGGGCGCTTATAATCTGGTCACTCAAAAGTCCTCGCAAGCTGACATTGGCTGTACGCTACTCTATATTTGGATTTCACTTTCGTAAGATGTTAAAAACCGTTCATGCTCAAATGAAAGAGTTTGCCGCCACCTCTGCGAATGAATGCAGAACGGTTGTATCTGCAGAGAAATTAATATGAGCAGCAATGTAAAAATAACTGA
>CAYSLN010000386.1:0-1627 GCA_964431825.1 uncultured Pirellulales bacterium
TTGGATGAACTGCCGCCACATATAAAGCGGGTGACGCACTTTGGCCAGCGGGCGGACTTCTCGCACGATGGCAAGCGCATTTTGTTTATCGAAAAGACCTTTGGTGACGTATATGAAGTGGAGCTTAAGACGAATATTATCCGGCCGATGACGCACCACTACTTCCACGAGGGCTACACCCGGGCATTGTATCTGGTTAACGGCGACATTTTATTGTCGGGGTCACGAGAGTTCGATGCAGAGGACCCATGGCCGAGCCGGAGCGAGAAAAATGCAGAGCTCTGGGTATTGAAGAAAGACCTGTCGGGTCCACCTGTCCCACTGGGTGAGAAGTGTTCTGAAGGGCCGGCGGTCTCGCGTAAGCGCATGCATATCGCATGGACACAGACTGAAGCATTCTACTCGGCCGACATAGTCTACGAAAACGGTAAGCCTAAATTGGCGAACAAGAAGAAAATTTTAGATAAGCGGGATTTGCCATTTGAGACCAGTCTTGAGACTCAGAATTTTCGGCCGCCGGACGAAAAGGAGTTAATATTCAGCGCTTATGGTTATCAAGGCACAGAGGTTGTGGGGCTGAATATTCAAACAGGTGAGGTCGTTAATTACTCAAAGGCACCGAACCAGTATGATGAGCCGGAAGGTATCTTTCCCGACGGCAAACACACGCTTGTCGAGTGCGATAAGCACGATCCCAAGGGGATACAATACAATGATATTTACAAGTTGGTCCTTGACGGCTCCGGAAATACTGAGCGCATGACATTTTTTGCAGACTATCCCGGCTATAAGTCTACGAATCCAGTGGTAAGCGATGATGGCCGATACATAGCCTTTCAAGTTGCCAAAAGAGGCGACCCGGCCGGCGTTGGACGAGGCATTCTGATTTTTGATTTAGAGATGTACTATAGGAAAGGAGAATCTCAGACGCAGTAGCGAAAAATATCCTATGGTGGCCCGGCCAACAAACAGCGTTTTGCAGAATCTCTTCGTCACAATTCACCAGCACCGGAAGGTTTCGGTATTCTATTTTAGCTTAATAGCCAGTGCTGAACCAAATTCCTGTGCGAGTCTGCTGGCACTATATCGTTCCTTGTTGTCGTAAGAAGCCGACAATAAAACCTCTCCGTTGCTGTCTCTGGCCACAAGAGATACACTTTCGACGGCCTGGTTCGAAGTGGTTTCGCTACCAAGGAGACCTTGGTTTGCTGTAGTTCTTACCGTCAGAAAAGTTGCTCCGGTGATGAAGATTGTTGCTGTGTTAGAGTCACATAATTCGACCCTTTGTCTCATACATTCTTTTTCAATGACATCTCTGATGACTTTCCCTACTTGCGGGTCCTCGCTTTCGAGCGGTGCGATATAGACACACTTGTGAGTAAGATTTTTCAGTTGCTTAGTGGCTACGATGTCAGAATTACAACCTGCTGATATCCCTATCGCTAACAATCCAATAAGCCAGCATAGCCTGTTCATTTTTTTGCTCCTTATCTTTTTGCACCAGTAATGATTTATTCAGCATATTTTTGTGATTACCGGAAATAATCTTACAGGTTATACCATTTCGGCAGCCTGATTGGAATAAATTTTATCTGAGGGAGTTTTTAAAAATAAAAATTGCAATTTT
>CAYSLN010000387.1:0-1617 GCA_964431825.1 uncultured Pirellulales bacterium
ATATGGGTAATACAGTTGTGGTAATTGAACATAACCTTGATGTTATCAAGATGGCTGATTATATAATAGACCTTGGCCCCGAAGGTGGAGATGCTGGCGGCACAGTTGTTGTCGCGGGTCCGCCTGAGGAGATTATCGAAAACAAAAAAAGCTACACAGCCAGATATCTCGCTGAAAAATTATCTCAGCACTCGCATAATCGCAGGAGCGAGCGGACCAAACGAACTGGCCCCGTTAAAAAGAAAAAGGCCCCTTCTAAAAAGGCAGGCGTAAAATCAAAGACTAAAACTCGAAAGCGAAAAGTTGCGTCGCGTTAACCTTCGTCGTGAACCTTGAGCTTTCTAATGTGTCCCGACTTTGTAGAATTTCTAACGGAGTTAAATTCGTCAGCTTTTAACCTTTGGTTGTTATGCAAAAACAAACGGACCAGGCAAGAAAGAGAATGTGGGAATTCAAGCTAAGTGGAATTGAGGATTTGAAGCTGTTAGGCAGGCAGCTTGGGGTTCAAATCGATGCTATAGAGGATGTGTCAATTCTGGCTGAACCGGTGCACCTTCCGACGCTGGTAATACCGAACTCGCTATCGACACAGCCTATGGAAGGTTGTGACGGCACTTCTGATGGTCGGCCGGAAAAGCTTACCTTCAGACGATACGAAAGATTCGCCTCCGGCGGCGCGGGTCTGATTTGGGCCGAGGCGATTGCGATAGTTGACGAGGGAAGGGCCAATCCAAGGCAATTGTGGCTCAACAAAGACAGCAAGGACACCTTCGCAGCTCTTATTAAACATATCCGTCGGGTGGCCCAAAGCAATGGCAAGGATCATAAGCCGATTGTCGTCGCCCAGTTGACACATTCGGGCAGGTATAGTAAACCGCATGGTGTTGCATATCCGTTGATTCCTCAACGTGACCCTTATCGCGATGCCCTTGTTTCACGACAGACGCCTGACCCAAACGCGAAAAGCAAAATACCCGCCGACTGGCCTGTCGTAACTGACGAGTATCTTGACCAACTTAAGGATGCGTATGTTGAGGCGGCTCGAATCGCCTTTGAAGTTGGATTCGATGCGGTCGATGTAAAATCCTGTCATGGATATTTAATTAACGAGCTTCTTGCCTGCCGCAACAGGCAGGGCAAGTACGGTGGTTCGTTCGAGAACCGAACACGGTTCCTCCTGGATGTCATTGATAAGATTCATAAAGAGTTCGGCCAGGATGCGCCGGTTGTTACCAGGCTTGGTATTTATGATGCTATACCGTATCCGTACGGATGGGGCGTTGACAAAGATGACTACGCTAAGCCGGATTTGACTGAACCGAAGAAACTAATCGCACTTTTGCACCAGCGAGGCGTTAAGCTGATTAACATCACCGTGGCAAACCCGTATTACAACCCGCATATCGGCAGGCCCTTCAATGAGCCGATAGTCGGTGGATACCAGGAGCCGGAACATCCTCTCGCGGGAGTGAGCAGACTAATCAATCTGGCGGGCGAGATTCAAAAGGAGTTTCCTGATATCGCCATTGTTGGCACCGGATACAGCTGGCTGAGGACACTTTTTGCCAACGTTGCGGCGGCCAACAAAACCAATGGCATGGTGACATTAGTCGGCGC
>CAYSLN010000388.1:0-1602 GCA_964431825.1 uncultured Pirellulales bacterium
CAATACCTGGTTTTATAGGCATTCTTGGGTGGATGATCCTATAGGCAACGTCAAAATTGGCCTTTATTATCTCCCAGAAAAGCACAATTATATATGCCAGGAAAAATAAAACCATCTTTACGCTTACAGGGGGGAAGCCTAACCTGGAGTACATATGAGTTGCAAAGAGCGAAATGATCAGGCAAACTACACCTCCGCAAATGAGCTCCGGCCGGTTTAATTTTGAGCTCAAAGCCAGCCACAAAACAAGGGTGGCCACCAAAAGCCAGATAAATCCTTTCACTTTTTCTCTTGTTGAGTCGGCTGTTTGTGGCATTTATAAGTCCTTATCTTACTGTATGAACAAAGTCATTTTCACAAATATCTTCAAATTTTCCATGCATTGCTGATTTTGCCAATAGAGTTTATACGATGCTACATAAGAAGACAAGCAAATTTTCTCGGCATCAATTTTTATCCCTGCTGAGCGACTTATCCAGAACAACAACATACTCGGTTTCAGGTCGCAACCCTACTAAGCGTTTTATCTCCTTGCCGTTGTTGATAATCAAAACTGTTGGTATTGCGCTCACACTGTATCGTTGTGCTATTGTGGGTGCTCGGTCAACATCTACTTTGCACACGGTAACTTTACCAGCGTACCTATCAGCAAGTGACGATATGGTTGGAGCCAGAACCCTGCAGGGAGAACAGCGGTCAGAGAACATATCCACAAGGCAAATCCCATTTGTATCAAGTACCTTGGCTTTGAAAGCAGATTCACTATTGATGTAGACAATATTAGGACTTTCCTCACCTTCTTTTGGTGTTCGTGAAAACACCGATACCAATAAAGCACCCATCACTGTGCCGTATAAGGCCCCGCGGTACGGATTTGCTGTCAGTGGGCAACTGCCAGAGGAACACTTGCCGAAATAACCGAGAACAACACCGATTGACCCTCCGATCAACACTCCCAATAAGATCCTGACAATCATAACTTAATTCTCTCCTTATAGCCATTGCAGAAATCTGCTGTATAATCTCTACTCAATTGCATTGCTAAACTTATTCGATACCAGAATACTTGAATTGGCTCGATGATGCAAATCCCTTCTATCGGGGTTTCCTGTCCCAGCCAATTTACTACAATGGTTGCATAGGCTATTTTTCTATGGTACAAGTAACTTATGGCAAATAGTACGCAACGTAAAGAACAAAATGTTATTCTGGACTCGATAAGCGAAGGTGTTTTTCACGGTCGATTTGGATTGGCGGGTTACCTCCTTTAATCGGGCGTTAGAGGAGATTACCGGTATACCGCGAGAAAAGACTATTGGCCAATACTACAGAGACGTTCTACGAGCAGATGTTTGTGAAACTGATTGTACACTCCAGCAAACAATGGAAACTGGCAAGCCTATCACGAATATAGCGGTACACATTATCGATGCCCAAGGTAAGAGAAGAGCAATCGCCATATCGACAGCCTTGTTAAAAGACGAATCAAGCAAGGTGATTGGTGGAGTGGAAACGTTCCATGACATGAGCATGGTCGAGCAGCTTCGCTGACCTTCCCCCCTAAAACTGGTCCATTCAAAATGCGAAAAAAATGGTTATACT
>CAYSLN010000389.1:0-1555 GCA_964431825.1 uncultured Pirellulales bacterium
AATCCGATAGGCCGAGCTTAAAACCTCGCTCATGAGCGGCTTCTTTAATGTGCTCGCTGTAGTTCCCGGCAAGTGCAATTACTTTACCCGGACGGGGAATAGGCGCAAGAAGCTTTACTGACTCCGCAGCTATAGAAGCCTTAGCCGAACCGGCCAAACGAGAAAGTTCTGCAAGACATGATGAGCCTCTCTGCAGGATTTCCTTTACACTCTGAGGTGGACTCGGTCCCTGCCAGGCTGATGGAATATCAATGAGCTCGTCATTGGTAAGTATTGCACAGGAAGTTGCCCCTTCTTTGGAATATGTAACTAATTTCATTTGTTTGTCCCCGTTGTATCCTCTGGATTTATACTGCTAATGGTAACAAAAATAACTTGAATTTGTAGTGGGAAACTTTTTTAATAGGTTTTGGTACTGGTGGATGTTAGGAATCGAGCGTCTGACTTCCATACTGTGACGTACTTTGAGCGAAAAGAAAACATGTTTTCGTGGGAACTTCAAAATGGCTCTAAAGGATTTATGGGCCAGAACAAGTAACTGGCTTCGGTCTCACAAGTTGGGCAGGGCCGCAGATTCTCAGCCCCAGATAGATGACAATGGCCTGATCAGCCAGGATACTGGCCTGGCTGAGCCGGATAGTGATCAGACCGGCGCTGTCCCACCGGGTGATAAGGTTGTGGTAAAAACGCTTCAGCCGGTGAGTAAATCTGAGTCGCTCGAAAAACTGCAAATCGGCTTCGATAAGCTTATTGAGCAATTACAGGGTATTAACGAACATTTGAACCATCAAATCACCCAGCACAAAGATTTGATGAGCAGAGTTGAACAATTGCCGCAATTACTTGAAAGCTTCCCTTCTGTTGTAGAGAATCAAAAGCGAATCACAGAGCAGCTGATTGAGCAGCTAAAGGCCGCTGCTGTCAAGGACCAGCAGTTTACAGATGCTGTTGAAAAAATCCCCTCTGAGACCGCCAAACAAACAGATGCCCTTGTTGATATCGACCATCAGCTTGCTGCCGCTGCCGACATCGATGTGCAAATGGCGGAGGGCTTCAACAAATTCAATGAGACGCTGAACAAATTAAATCAGAGCACCCTTAGCCAGACTGATGGTATTATGCAGATGAGCAGGACTTTTGCCGCCAGCGACAGATACCTCAAATACATCATCTCCAGGCAGAATAGACGTTTTATGTGGATATTTGTTGCTGCCATCGGTGTTTGCGCCGCGGTTATCCTGATTCTAACTGGTATCGTTATTTACCTGATGAGATAAAAGTCTTGTATTTTTGCTTGACTGTTGCTGAATGTTCCAATAGCATCTGCCGTTAGCTCTCTGACAAGAATATAATCTAACTACAGGTCCTGAAGCTCAATGCTTTAGGATAACCAAACGGGAACGCGGTTGAAAGCCGCGACGGTCGCGCCGCTGTAAGCGTCTCTTCCGATTACAAAATCAGAAATCCGAGAGGCATTTATCCACTGTTCGCAATAGGCGGATGGGAAGGAGTCTCGAGGTAAGACGCAAGTCAGAAAACCTGCCTGCTGTTAGTT
>CAYSLN010000390.1:0-1545 GCA_964431825.1 uncultured Pirellulales bacterium
CAGGTCGCGTAAGGTTATGACATTTCTCAGATGTTCGGGCAGTTGGGCTATATAACATCTTAAGGTTTGGGCTAAGTATTTTGAGTCAAGCTCATTTGTGGGTGAGCTTACGGTTTTTATGCTAACAGGGGCAGTGGATAGTCTCTTTTTTTCAGCGATTCTGCATCTTAATATTGAAATTGCTACATTGCTCGCCGTACGGAAAATATATGCTTTTATATGTTCTGGTTTTCGCCTGTTCTTATAGTGGGCAAGTTGTAGGAACGTACTTTGATAGGCGTCACAAACATCCTGTTCATTACCCAGTATTCGCCAGAGTGTTGTGACCAATTCCTGGCCGTGCCTTTGCATTGTAGAGAGTATCCACCGCTGGCTTTCGTCCACAGTCTCGGAAACTGCAAAATCACGGATTAGGTCGTAACTGACAGCCTTGCTAAACATAAATGCCCATTTCCATTGTCTGATAGTGGCCCATTGTTTAAGACGCAGCTGATAACACTATGTTAACAAAAAAGTTGGCAATAATGGGCAAAAAAATGTTTTTTGGGTGTAATGTTTCGATGTGCCCTGCGTCTTATTTTCACGGATAGGGGCTTGAAAGGGTGGATTTTAGCGGTGATAAGGCATAAATATGAGTACAAGCGATTGTAATAAAACATCTTACGAGAATAAAAGGGACACCGAAGATGTGGTTTCTCTTGTGGATGATTTGCTCAAAAAGGCTGTAAAATGCACTGCGAGCGACGTACATTTTGAGCCGACCGACTCGCAATTACTGGTGAAGTTTCGCCTCGACGGAGTTTTGGGAATAGTTGAAAAACTGCCTAAGTTTTTGTCTGATAGTGTGATTGCGAGGTTGAAGGTTTTGGGAGGGCTATTGACCTACCGTAACGACATACCGCAGGAAGGCCGAATTGAAATCTCCAGGGCCGGGAACGAGAGAGTTATGGACCAGCGGCTTGCGGTTTTTCCGACAATTCATGGCCAGCGAGCGGTTGTGCGCTTGTTCTACAATAATATCGAGCTCATGGAATTGGAGCAGCTGGGTTTTTCGAAGCATATACATGCTGATTTGAAGGAAATTGCCGCGAGAAGCCAGGGCGTTTTACTTTTGACTGGGCCGGCGGGTAGTGGAAAGAGTACCACGCTTGCCGCTCTTTTACGATACATTCTAAAGAATTTTCCCGGTAAGAGCGTTGTGACGCTTGAGGACCCAGTGGAAATCAGGATTGAGGCGGCTACTCAGGTTCAGATTACGCCTCACGGCCAGATGACGTTTCCCACAGCTTTACGGTCTCTGCTGAGACAGGACCCGCAGATTTTAATGATTGGAGAAATCCGGGATGCAGAGACAGCAAGGATAGCCATCGAAGCCGGGTTGACGGGCCATTTGCTGATGAGCACGATGCACAGTGGCACAGCGGGGGGGGCGCTCTTGCGGCTGCTTGAGATGGGGATAGAACCTTACCAGGTGACATCGAGTATCTCGGCGGTTCTCAACCAGCGGCTTGTTAGAAAGCTCTGCGATAAATGCAGGAGAGAAGC